>NZ_JAMYQL010000016.1:0-130644 GCF_040320865.1 Mesorhizobium sp. M0598
AAGGACCGTGCTCAAAGGCCGGACATATGGACGCAAGCGATCGAAAACGACGCAAAACAACCGTTGCAGGCAGGGCGCCGTCCACATATGGATCCCAGGGTCTTCGCGACGTCGCTTCGCGCCTGCTCCGCCCTGGGATGACGAAGCTGGGGAGGTTTGGCCAATCTCGAAGGTTTTCAATCCCGTCCGATGACACTATGAATGACCGGCCGGGGCGGCTCCAGCTTCAAACAATCACGAGGACATCATGACAATACGCGCTGTCGTCTGGGGCGAGAACATCCATGAGCGGACCAACGAGGTGGTCGCCGGCATCTATCCCGAGGGCATGCATGCGACGATCGCCAATGCACTGAAGCTCGACCCGGAGATATCAGTGTCCTGGGCAACGCTGGAGCAGCCGGAGCATGGGCTGCCGGCCGACCGTCTGGCCAAGACCGATGTCTTGCTGTGGTGGGGGCACAAAGACCATCGCGCCGTCGCCGACGAAGTGGTCGAGCGCGTGGCGCGCCGCGTCTGGGAAGGCATGGGGCTGATCGTTCTCCATTCCGGCCATTTCTCGAAAATCTTCAAGAGGCTGATGGGCACGCCCTGCACGCTGAAATGGCGCGAGGCGGGCGAGCGCGAACGGCTCTGGGTGACCAGCCCCAACCACCCGATCGCTGCCGGGATCGGCGAGTATTTCGAGCTCGAGAACGAGGAGATGTATGGCGAGCAGTTCGCCGTGCCGGAGCCGCTCGAGACCGTCTTCATCTCCTGGTTCCAGGGCGGCGAAGTGTTCCGGTCAGGGCTGACCTATCGCCGCGGCGCCGGTAACATCTTCTATTTCAGGCCCGGCCACGAGACCTATCCGACCTATCACGACGCCAACGTCCATAAGGTGCTGCGCAATGCGGTGAGATGGGCGCACAACCCGCAAGGCTCCAATCCAGCCATCCTCGATGCGCCGAACGTGCCGGTGGAAAAGGCGCTCGAGCCGATCGTCGAGCGCGGCGGAAAGCTTCATTCCGCCGGCGAAACCGGCTTCCGCTAGACGACAAATCCATGATCGAACAAGAAGATAAAGCCCTGTCCTAAGGATAAGAATCATGCGTCTGTTGATACTCGGAACCGGCTGGATGGCGGAGGAGCACGCCAGGCAGTTCGGCAAGATCGAGGGCGTCGAACTGATCGGCGCCGTCGATCTCGACCGTATGCGTGTCGACAAGTTTTCGGACATCTACGGTATCCCCAACCGGTTCGCGTCGCTGGACGAGGCGCTGGCATGGGGCAAGTTCGACGCGGTCGCGAACGTGACGCCCGATCGCATCCACCATCCGACCACCATGATGCTGATCGCGGCGGGCAAGCCGGTGCTGTGCGAGAAACCGCTGGCCGAAAATTACCAGAAAGCCAGTGAGATGGCCGCTGCCGCCGAGCGGGCCGGCATCATCAACATGGTCAACCTGACCTATCGCAATGTCGCGCCGCTGCAGAGAGCGCGCGCCATGGTGCTGGCAGGCGAGATCGGCACGGTCAGGCATGTCGAGGCGTCCTATCTGCAGAGCTGGCTGATATCCAAGTTCTGGGGCGACTGGCGCACCGATCCGAAATGGCTGTGGCGGCTGTCGCGCGGCCACGGCTCCAATGGCGTGCTGGGCGACGTCGGCATCCACATTCTCGATTTCGCCAGCTATGGCGCGGCGCTCGACATCGACCATGTGTTCTGCCGGCTGAGATCCTTCGACAAGGCGCCCGGCAACCGGATCGGCGAATACGAGCTCGACGCCAACGACAGTTTCACCATGGCGCTCGATTTCAGCAATGGCGCCTTCGGCGTCGTCCATGCCAGCCGCTGGGCAACCGGCCATTTGAACGAACTCCGCCTGCGCATCTACGGCGACAAGGGCGGCATCGAAGTCGTGCACAATCTGACCGGCTCGGAGCTGAAAGCCTGCATCGGCGACGATATCGAGAACGCCAAATGGCAAGTTCTGAATGCCGGAACGGTGCAGACCAACTACCGGCGCTTCGTCGATGCGGTCCGCAACGGCGTCCAGGCCGAACCGTCGTTCCGCCATGCGGCCGAATTGCAGAAGGTACTCGACCTCGCAGTCGTGTCGGATGAGAAGCGGGCCGAATTGAGCACCGATACGCAGTGATATCGTTCAGGGAATCTTGAGAGGAGCCAGCCATGGTCACGCGGCGCGCCGAATGTTCCTGCGCTCAGCTGTCAGCCACCTGCTCGGGCGAGCCGGTACGCGTCTCGCTCTGCCATTGCTTGGCCTGCAAGCGACGCACCGGCAGCGCGTTCAGCTTCAACGCGCGGTTTGCGGACGGTGACGTTTCTGTCCAGGGCCGCTCTGCGGAGTTCACGCGCATTGGCGACGAGGGCGGCCGCGTCATCTACAGCTTCTGCCCGATTGCGGCACCACCGTCCATTACCGGATCGACACGCAGCCCGGTCTGACCGCCATCCCGGTGGGCGCTTTCGCGGACCCTGCGTTCCCGCCGCCCTTCCTGTCCTTCTACCACGAGAGCCGGCGCTGCCAGTGCGTCGAGGTCCGAACCGAACCTTTGGCGACGTTCGGCTGAAGGCGCTGGTCGCCTCCAGCTGACGTTTCAGGATCAAACCCAATCACTCTGAACGATCGAGTTCGACCCGGTCCGACCGTACAAGGCATTTCAGGCGACGAAGTCGATCCATCACCGTGCGTGACTCGATCGCGCCAAAACAAGGCGTTGTGCGTCGGTTGAGCAAGCTCCGTCACAGTTGCGCTCAAACGGGGCGCGACAAGCGCCGACCATCCAATTGATCGCTGATGGTACTACGTGCTGGCCATGCTAGAATTCAGCGTCCTCGACGTGGTTAAAATCGGGGAATTGCGACCGGTTGACGGCGCGGGAGGTCGACGGACAAACACGAACAGATCACAGGGAGGAAGCAATGTTTCGGACACCAGTTCATCTTGCATTCTTGACAGCGTCGATTGTTGCCCTGCCATCTTACGCGGCCATGGCCGATGACACACAGATCGCGCGCGGCGAATATCTGGTTACGATTGCCGGCTGCAGCGACTGTCACACATCCGGTTATTTCTTCGGGAAGCCCGACATGTCGCGCTTCCTCGGCGGTTCGGACGTGGGCTTCGAGATTCCTGGTCTTGGTGTCTTTGTCGCCCGTAATATCACGCCTGACAGGGAGACCGGTATCGGAAGCTGGACCCCGGAGCAGATCGTCACCGCGATCCAGACCGGCGAACGGCCGGACGGCCGCATCCTGGCGCCGATCATGCCTTGGCGCGATTTTGCGCATCTCACCGCGGATGACGCCATGGCGATCGCGGCATTCCTCCAAAGTGTGAAGCCGGTCAGCCACCAGGTTCCCGGCCCGTTCAAACCCGGGGAAGCGGTGTCGACGTTCATGATGCGGATTATGCCGCCGGGGGAAGCCGCAGCCGCTGCAACGAAGTAGGGCGGCTTTGATCGGAACGAGATTTTTCGTCGAATAATGGGTGAATGTCCGCCTTGGAGATGATGAGGCCGATATCCGAACGGCAGAAATGGGTCGATCGAGCCGTTGCGCGAGGGGAGCTTTTGAGAAGCGCCATGAATGTCGCGATATTGGCGCTACCTACTCGTTCTCGTCGACGAGACGAATGGCAGCATTCCACCCTTCCCGGTCCTCGGCGGCGGACGCGATGAACGGCTCGTTGAGCCCGAAACGAACTTCTGTCACATCGGTAATCTGCCGTCACCTCCTCAGCAAAATATGTGCTATTCTGAGGCTATGCCCGCGCCCTCCGACCGATCGCCCGACAAGTCGCCGGAAGACGGTGCAGTTGCATCGGATCCGTATGGGGAGCTAGCCAATCGCGGCGATTGGTCCAGGCTTCACCGCGAACTGTCAGACAGAAACCGCTGCAGTGAACTTGGCGGCGCCGAGCTCCAGCGCCTCGGGGAAGCCGCCTACATGCTTGGGCGCGAGGAGGAATTCGTTCGGGACTACGAGAGGGCCTTCGAAGAGCATCTCCGGAACGGACGCGAACGATCCGCGGCGCGTTGCGGCTTCTGGATCGGGCTCACCCTGATGTTTCGCGGAGAATTCGCCCAAGGCAGCGGATGGCTGACCCGCGCCAACCGGCTGGTCGAGGATCATACGCAGGAATGTGCAGAACAGGGTTACCTTCAGCTCCCAATGGTCGAACAACGTCTCGCCGCCGACAGGCCGGACGAAGCATTCGCGCACGCAACACGTGCCGCGGAGATCGGACAGCGCTGCGAAGATCCGGACCTCTTGGCTATCGCGCGCCACCTTCAGGGCCGGATATTGATCCTGCGCGGCGACTATGTGCGCGGCTTCGAACTGCTGGACGAGGCGATGGTTTCGGTCACCTCGGGCCGGCTCTCACCGATCGTTACCGGGCTGGTCTACTGCAGCGTGATCGAGATCTGTCAGAAATTTCATGCCACGGGCCGGGCGAGGGAATGGACCTCGGCGCTGGTCGGATGGTGCGCGGGACAGCCCGACATCGTTGCCTTCACCGGCAGATGCCTGATCCACCGGGCCGAAATTCTGATCCTCGACGGCCACTGGGACGAGGCCGGCCGCGAGGCCGGTGTCGCCAGCATCCGCCTTCAGCAGGGGCCCTCGAAACACCACGCCGGTCCGGCATTCTACCAGAAGGGCGAGGTATTTCGACTCCGCGGCCAATGGAACGAGGCCGATGCCGCCTATCGCGCGGCGAGCAGGCTCGGGTTCGATCCGCAGCCGGGGCTGGCGCTTATGCGATTGCAGCAGGGGCACGAGCAGCCGGCCCTTTCGGCGATCCGCCGCGCACTGCAGTCCGTCGACGACCTGCCGGGCAAACTCCGCCTCTTGCCGGCTGCGGTGGAAATCACTCTCGCCGTCGGTTCGGCCGATGACGCTTGGGAGCTGTGCGAAACACTGCACGACTGCGCGCGCCAATATTCCGCGGATGCAGTCCGCGCCGCAGCCGCCGAGGCTACCGCGCGGGTGCTGATCCATGCTGGTCGAGCCGCGGAGGCATTGGCCCATATCCGGCGCGCGGTAGCGATCCTCTGGGACCTTCGGGCGCCCTATCATCTTGCCCGGATGCGGGTGCTGACAGCGCGGGCCTGTCTCGCAACCGGCGATACTGAAGCGGCGCAGACCGAACTGGACGAAGCGATAAGACTTTTCCGCGAGCTCGGCGCGCGCCCCGACGAAGCCGTTGCCGGCAAGCTGCGGGTCACCATGACGGCGACAGGCGGCGAAGTTCTCACCCCCAGACAGACGCAGGTTCTGCGCCTGATCGCGTCAGGCCTGACCAACCCGGAAATTGCCGGCGAGCTCGGTCTGAGCCAGCGGACGGTAGACCATCACGTTAGCGATATCCTGACGCGGCTGAACGTGCGCACGCGCGCGGCAGCCACGGCCTATGCGGTCGAGCACGGCCTGATCGGCATGGTCGTATCTGGGTAATCCTACCCAGGCCAAAATTTCTCGTTGCGTGGGTACTTACGCCGAAGCGGGCAACCGTGGCGCGGGTCTAAACCTCATGGCGTGGTAAAGGCCACAGGAGGTTTTCCCGATGCAAACGAATAATAACAACATGAGCGGGCCGGGCGGTGTCTGGCTCGCCACCGGAACGCTGCTGCTGGCGGCTGCGCTCGTCTTTCACGGGCCACCGGACGCGGATTTGTCTGTTCAGATGCAGAATATCGCCGAGGGCCATGGGCGATGGGCTACGGTCCATTGGACGGCGGCAGCGGCGCTGTTCCTGATCGCCGGCGCTTCGTTCCTGAACCTGGCGCTCAACCCCCGGGTCCGGCATTCGCCGATGCTGAGTTCTGCCTGGATGGTGATGGCTCTCGGCGCCCTGACCACGTTCTCCACCGCAGTCGCCGAGGCATCGGTGGTCGCGGTCGCGGCCGACCGGGGTGACACCAGCGCCTTCATGACCTGGTGGGCGTTTTCCGGCGGCATGGGTAACGGATTCTGGGCGCTCGCCCTGGCGACAGCGCTTGTCGCGTATCACGACGCCCGCGATGACGTCGGGATACTGCCCCGATGGGCCGCGATCGTCGGCTCGGCGTTCGGTATCCTTTCGGCAACCGGGTGGACACTCGGTGAGCAGCTCGGGATCGGCATCGGAGGTCCGATCTGGCTGATTTCCTCGCTTCTCATGTGCCTGTGGCTCGCGTGGTACGGGCTGTCCTCAAGGAGCGCCCGGTCGGGCAAGCCACAGCACAAAGCGCCTGATCCAGCATCATCTTAAGACAGGAGGAAAAAATGTCCCTTCAAACGAAGGAAATCGAAGCGACGATCCACGACGTCCACGAATTCTTCACCGACTGGGTGACGGGCCGATGCCGTGGCGACGATGCGACGTTCAAGAAGAACGCGCTCGACCGGATCAGCGAAGATCTGGTCGCCATCATGCCAGGCGGCAGGGCGTTCGGGAAAAAAGACTTCGCAGGTTACATGAAGAGCATCTACGGATCGAATCCGGCCTTCCGTATCAAGATACGCGACATCCGGATCAGCCATCAAAGCGCCGACCTGGCGGTCGTGAACTACCACGAATGGCAACGCGACGCGAAGGACTCCGATCAACCGAACAATGGCCGGGTCACGACGATGGTGGTCCGCGATCGCGGCTACAGCCGGGGGCCCGAGATCTTGCAAGTTCATGAAACCTGGCTCCCAGCCGATGTCGTTCAGTCCGCGGATTTCGCGTTCTGAGAAGCGTCGGTCCGAAACGGGCAGAGAAAGGAATTGCGCTGGCGGGACCATCGGCTCTGCCGGCGTCATGGAGCCAGAACTGTGCTTCTTTTCAGCCCGTCGGCTGGGTCGAGATCAGCGCCGACCCTCTGGCGACGTTTGGCTGAAGACGCCGGCCACGGCCGGCTGACGTGTTAGGTCAAAACCCAATCATTCTGAACGACCGAGTTGAACCTTCTGCAGACCTCTCGGCATGCTGTGTAAACCACGTCCGTTAGTTGACATTGAGGGCCAGGGACTCGGCCGCTATATTGAAAGCGTGATGCGCTTTCTCTAATTCGCAAGTTGCTTCTTCCGCCTGCTTGCTCGCTATTAACAATATTCTTGTCCGGCTTTTTCGTTTGGGAGGCCGGCATGTCAAGATTGTATATCAATCAATTAGAGCGCCTAAAGACGGCGAAAGGGGAAGAGCTTTTGACTGCGGATCGGTTAGAGGATGGAAAGATTGCTAACGTAGCTCCACCGCCTATCCCGAGTGACAAGCGCATTAAGATTGAGCGTGGCGACAGAGCTGTGACCAAGGTCACGGTGCGCGAGTCCTAAGGTCGATTTCCACTCATCTCGGTCGCAGCCGGCAGTCAGCTAATTGAGTTGTTAGCCCTAATGCCGCAGGATCTTGCTGAGAAAAGCGCGGCTGCGGTCGGTCTTCGGGTGCGAGAAGAACTCGTCCGGCGTGCCGCTTTCGACAATGGCGCCGGCGTCCATGAACACGACGCGCTGGGCGACCTTGCGGGCAAAGCCCATCTCGTGCGTCACCACCATCATGGTCATGCCTTCCTCCGCCACCGCGACCATGACGTCGAGCACTTCCGAGATCATCTCGGGATCGAGCGCCGAGGTCGGCTCGTCGAACAGCATGATCTTGGGGCGCATGCCGAGGCAGCGCGCGATCGCCACGCGCTGCTGCTGGCCACCAGACAGCTGCGCCGGATAGGCGTTCACCTTGTCGGCGAGGCCGACCTTGGCGAGCAATTCGCGCCCGGCCTTCTCGGCTTCAGCGCGCGGGATCTTGCGGACATGGATCGGCGCCAGGGTGACGTTCTCGAGCGCCGTCTTGTGCGGATAGAGGTTGAACGACTGGAAGACGAAGCCGATCTCGGTGCGCAGCCGCGTCATGTTGGTGGCGGGGTCGCCGAGGCGCTGGCCGTCGACCGTCAGGTCGCCGTCGCGGATCGTCTCCAGCCCATTGATGCAGCGGATCAAGGTGCTCTTGCCCGAGCCGCTCGGGCCGCAGACGACGACCACTTCGCGCGGCTCGACGCTCAACGTAACATCCCTGAGCACGTTGAGCTGGCCGAACCATTTGTTGACGCCGCGAAATTCGATCATGCCGGTGCCATTTTTGCTAGGGTTCGACATCACAATTGCACCTCGCCATGCGCCGCGCCCATGCGCTGCTCCAGCCGGCGGGCCAGCATGATCAGGGGGTAGCAGACGATGAAATAGCCGAGGCCGACCAGGAAGAAGACGAGCAGGCCGTTCGGCACACGCTGCACCACCAGCCAGCCGACGCGGGTGAGGTCGGTGAGGCCGATGGCCGAGACGACCGAGGAATCCTTGATCAGCAGCACATATTGCCCGACCAGCGGCGGCAGCACGATGCGCATCGCCTGCGGCAGCACCACCTGGCGCATGCGCTGCCAGCGCGACAGGCCGGACGCAAGTGCTGCCTCGACCTGGCCGGTCGGCACCGAGCGGATGCCGGCGACGACGATCTCGCAGATGAAGCAGGCGGCCAGGTTGGTCAGCGCGATGATGCCGGCGGTGAAGGCGTCGAGCTCGATGCCGAGTTCCGGCAGGATGAAGAAGATCAGGAAGATCTGCACCAGGAACGGCGTGCCGCGGATCAGGTCGACCCAGGCGCCGATCGCGCCGCTGATCAGCCGGTTGCCGCCGGTGCGCAGGATGCCGAGGCCGAAGCCGAGCAGCGTGCCCAGCACCAGGCTGATCAGCGACAGCACCACGGTCATGCCGAGGCCGCGCAAGGCGAGGGGATAGCTGCCGGCGATGCTTTGCAGCTGCTGCCAGATCATGTCCGTGCCCCCGCCAGGCCGAGCCAGCGCCCGGAGAGCGCCGCCAGCCCCTTCAGCCCGTAATAGAGCAGGAGGTAGAAGGCGGCGATGGTGATGAAACCTTCCGCCGGCATGAAGCGGTCGGAGGCGAGCAATTGTCCGGCGCGCGTCAGCTCGGCAACCGAGATCAGCGACAACAGGGCGGAATCCTTGACCAGCACGATTGCCTGGCCGAGCAGCGGCGGGATCGTCACCTTGAACGCCTGCGGCAGGATGACGAGGCGCATGCGCTGGACATAGGTCATGCCCGAAGCAACGCCGGCCTCCACCTGGCCGCGCGGGATCGACAGGATGCCGGCGCGGATGATCTCGGCGACATAGGCGCCGCTGTTCAGCGACAGGGCCAAGATGCCGACGACGAGCTCGGGCAGGACGAAGCCGAGCCGCGGCAGGCCGAAATAGAGGAAATAAAGCTGCGCCAGCAGCGGCGTGGCGCGCACCGCGTCGATATAGGCCTTGGCCGGGACGCGGAACAGCCGGCCGCGCTGCAAATTCATCGCGGCGAGCACGATGCCGACGGCGAGCGCGCCGGCAAAGGAGAGGACAGACAGCCGCGCGGTCGTGATGAGGCCCTGCCCGAACAAGGGCAGATATTCGACGATGGTGCGGAAGCTGAAGTTTTCGAGCATGGTGGGGCGGTGAATGTGAATAGTGAATAGTGAATAGTGAGTAGGGCGTAAGCGAGTAGCGAGTAGCGAGTAGCGAGTAGCGAGTAGCGAGTAGCGAGTAGCGAGTAGCGAGTAGCGAGTAGCGAGTAGCTCTTCCCTACTCCCTACTCCCTACTCCCTACTTACTATTCACCATTCACCATTCACTCTACTTAGTGATCCTTCTTCCAGGCGTCGGAATTCACCCAGTAATCGAGGTTCTTCTGCAGGCGGCCGTCGAGGCTGACCTGGTCGAGGAACAGGTTCATCCAGACCAGCAGGTCCTGCTCGTCATAGCGTGTGGCGAAGGCCAGTGGCTCCTTCGACAGCATATCCGGCATGATGGTGAAGCTGCCGGCCGGGTAAGCGGTCGACTGGCCCTTGACCGCCGAGACGTCGTTGACGCCGCAATCGGCCTGGCCGTTGTTGACGGCGTCGAGCAGCAGCGGGCCGCCGCCCTTGTAGCTCTTGATATCGGCATCGGGGAAGGCGGCCTTGGCTTCCTTCTCGCCGGTGGCGCCGAGCAGCACCGCGATCTTGGTGCCCTTGGCCTTGCAGTCCTCGGTGGACTTGAAGGCGGTCCCAGCCTTGGTGAAGACTGTGCTGCCCGTGTACATGTAAGGCTTGGTGAAGGCGACCTTCATGCCACGCGCCAATGTCGGCGTCATGTCGGCGACCAGAAGATCGGCCTTGCCCGACAGCAGCGCCGGGATCAGGCCGTCCCAGTCGAAGTCGAGGAAGGTGATCTTGACGCCCATTTCCTTGGCCATCAGTTCGGCGAGTTCGACCGAACTGCCGGTGCGCTCGCCGGCAGCACCCACCAGCGAGAAGGGTGGTCCTTGCGTCTGCACGGCGACGCGCAACTCACCGCGCTTGGTGATCTCGTCGAGCGTTCCCGCACTGGCGGCAGCGGTGAGGCCGGCGAGCGCAAGTCCGGCGATGAAAAGCTTGGCAATGTTCATTTGGGCATTCCTCCTTGTTGTCGTTTGTTGTTCCACTTGTTTGCTTCACCCCCATCGAGGTGCTTTTTGAGCGGCAGCGCCGTTGCCGGCGGCAACCACCGTTCGAAAATCTTCAATCCCAGCTCACCGTTTCGGCGACCTTGATGCCGCGCCTGGCCAGCTCATCGAGGAAGCGGCCATCGGGCACATGCAGCAGCGGGTTGAGCAGGCCGGGCGTGGCGATCTCACGCCGTGCCAGCATCTGCGCCACGATGCTGGCGGGATAGCCGACGCCAAGGCTCATGCCGAACAGGCCGGAGGCGAGGTCGCGTTCGATGACCAGCTCTGAGGTCACCGTCTTGCGGCGGCCGCCTTCGCTGCCGACAAAGACGTTGCGCATGACGCAAAGGTCCTTTTCGTCCGCGCCATATTGCAGTTGCGGGCCAAGCAGCCGGCCGAGGAATTCGCGTGGGCTAACGCCGGTGCCGGGCACCTTGTCCTCGGACAGGAGGCCGAGCTGCTTCAGCGGCGCCCAGAACGCCGACCAGCCGGGCCAGCGCAGCGAATAGCGGCCGGAGCGCTGCAGCCCTTTGGCGGCGGCGAGCATGCCGGCATAATGCAGCGCGTCGCCATTGGGAAAGGCCTCCAGCCTGCCCAGCCCGGCGATCTCGATGTCGTGGATGAAACGATTGTCGTGCTGGCGGGCGGCCGGCACATCGACCCGTTTGCCGTCCTCGACCAGTACGCTGTCGCGGTTCTGGCTGACCAGAACCATGTCGAAATTCCAGCTCACCTTGTAGCGCAGCGGCTCGACCACCGCCTTCGGCTCGGGAATGCCGCCGCAGTAGGAATCGATCGCGGTGATGGTGTCGAACTGGCTTGCGGCGCGCGCGTAGAGCACAAGGTCGATGCCGGGGTCGAGCCCGCATTCGGTGACGATCGAGACGCCGGCCTTTTCGGCCTCGGGAGCGAGATCGGCGATGGCCTTGCCGTAATTGGTGGTGACCAGCGGCGTGCGCGTCGCGATCGCCGCCTGCACCGCCTCGCGCATCAGCGGCTGCGGCAACAGGTCGATGACGGCGTCGACGTCCTTCATCACATCGGCCAATGCTGGGCCGATCGCGCCCTCCGGCACGACGAAACGCACCCGGGCAAGGTCGGTCAGGCCGCCAAGCCGCGCAGCGCCGTCGGTTGCGGTGTCGAGGCAGACCACTTGCTCGACGCCGTCGCTGGCAACGAGATCGGCGATCGCCGCCCGGCCTTGCAGGCCGAGGCCGCCGAGAACCGCGATCTTCATGCCATTTCCTTCCGCGTCTCGTCCGACCAGCAGCCTTCCGGCAGGCTGACCCATTTGTTGCAGGACGCCATGACGACGAAGGTTTCGCTGCGCACCACCTCGCCCGGCTCGCCTGCGCCGGGGATCAGCTCGCTGGTGACGCGGTAGAGATCGGCGACATCGCCGGCCACGGTTACGTCGACGATGATGTCGAAGCGTCCGGTGACGACGGCGGCCGAGTTCACGAAAGGCAGTTCGGAGATGCGCTGCGCCAGTTCTCGCGCCCGGCCGCGCCCTTGCGCATTGATGCCGACGATGGCCGAGATCAGCTCGGGGCGTTCGGTCAGGTTGAGCAGCCCGACAATCTTGAGCAGGTTGCGGTCGAGCAGGTTGCGCAGCCGCATGCGCACCGTCGGCACCGAGATCGCCATCTTTTCTGCGAGGCGATTGACGCCAAGCTGCGCATCCTGCGACAGCAGCTTGACCAGTCGCCGGTCGGTCTGATCGAGATGCTCCCGCAAACAGTCAGGCTTTCATAAAGGGAAAGAAACAGTCGTATTTTCTTTCGGATATGAAAATACCTTATGGGAGATTTTTAACAACGGCAAGAGCCATGTCATCCCGCCGTGCCTTGTGCCAATCGGCAGTTTCGTCGATGTCGCCACATTTTGTTCTTGCTTTGTGCCGGCAGCTATGCTACTGATTTGGGTATGGTGCTAATTGGCTCCAACGACCCGCCCGCCGAGGCGGGTTTTTTTGTTTTCCGGATAACTTTGAAGGTTCAGCGCCGCCGGTTGAGGTTGGCGGTACAGCGCCGTTCGGGACGCGCTGTGTTCGAGGGTGAAGAAACAAGTGGCGCAAGAGGTGCAACGCACCTCCATAGCACGCCGACCAAGTTGGTGGGGGCGCAGCCGCAACTCATTGTGCCTTCACCCGATAGGCGGAGAGGCTCATCCGCGATATGGCCAAAAGCGGCTTTTCAATAAAACTGTAGCTGGCCAGGCAGACGGCAATGCAGGCGGTGACAATAACCGCGCCTGCAAGCCATGGTGACAGATTGGTGCTTGCAACGACAGGAGCGGTCGCAAGCAGCACGATAGGATGCGTCAGATAGAGAGAGTAGGAAGCATCGCCCAATATTGCCAGCAGGCGAGGAGCAAAAAGCCGGAAGTAGCTTTCCAGGCTGATGCAAGCCGCGACAAGGATCAACGCCGGGATTCCCTGAGCAAGGGTTCGCGGCAAGTCGAAGTCAAGTACCATCACCAGCACGGACATGATGGCGAACACGATTGCCGAGGCACCCAGGAAAACAGGCAAACGCGTCAGCCCGCGGACCAGGTGGCCGAGAGCCATGCCGGCAAGGAACTCAAACAGGATTGGCGTGGTGTAGAAAAACAGCACAGTCTCGGCGGCGGGTTTGAAGATGATGCGTGCAGCAACGGCGATTGCAAAGACAACGCCGACCGCGGCCATTTGCGTCAACCTGCCAAAACCCATAGTCGCCGCGAACAGAATGTAAAACAGGATTTCCAGATTGAGCGTCCAACCCACGCCAAGCACTGGTTGGACACAG
This sequence comes from Mesorhizobium sp. M0598, assembly GCF_040320865.1. Taxonomy (NCBI): domain Bacteria; kingdom Pseudomonadati; phylum Pseudomonadota; class Alphaproteobacteria; order Hyphomicrobiales; family Phyllobacteriaceae; genus Mesorhizobium; species Mesorhizobium sp. M0598. The sequence goes on from NZ_JAMYQL010000016.1 coordinate 13,276, forward strand.
CCGGTGACAGTACCGAGGTAGGGTATGAAAAGCAGGCTATTGGTGATCTGCTCAAGAGACACTGCACGACCGGCAAACGAACATCCGTCGGGCAGAGTTACGGCGAAACACCCAACTCGCGTAACGCAGCGTTGGCGGCACGGTATTCGATAAAATTCTTTGGACAATGGCTGATGGTATGCCTGTAAAGCCATAGGGCCTGATCGCGGTGCCCTTCGAGCCGGCTGAGTTCCGCGTTGTAGAAACTGATCTCGCAAAACTTGCCGTGTTTCTTGGTTGGATCCGGGTCATCGGCGTCGTTCAACGTCGCGGTGGGTGTCTTTTCGCCAAGCAGCATTCGAACCACGGGCGCCGGCCACTTCGTCATGTCGAGCTTGGAAGCTGCCTCCCGCAAATGGCTCGCCGCGCCATTGCGTCGCTCAACAATATCCAGCCATATGGCAAAATAGGCGTAGTGGGGCTCGAGAGCGGCCGCTTTTTCAAAGTCAGCCTGCGCCTTGGCCAGCGAGCCGGAATAGAAATAAAGAACACCCCTGTTTGAGTAGCTGTACGGATAATTCGGATCGAGCAGGATCGCCTGGTCGAAGTCAGCAATGGCTCGACCGTCGTCTGCCTTTCCCATCCAGGCAATGCCACGGTTGTGGTAAATTCTTGCATTTTTCGGATCGAGACCAATCGCCCGGTCGTATTCGGCGATGGCCCGATCGGACTCACCTCGCTTGTTCCAGAGAAAGCCTCGATCGTTGTAGGCGATCGCAAGTGTTGGGTCGATATCGATTGCGCGACTGTAGTCCGCGAAGGCGCGAATATCGTTCCCCTTTGCCACCCAGGCCAAGCCCCGATTATTATATGCGAGGGCTTGTTTCGGGTCGAGCTTGATTACCTGGTCGTAGTCGGCGATGGCGCGATCATTGTCTCCCTTGCTAGCCCAGGCGATACCTCGATTGAAGTACGCTTTGGGGTCTTTCGGATCGAGGCTGATCGCTTTGTCGTAGTCGGCGATGGCGTGGTCATTGTCGCTCTTGCCTGACCAGGCCACCCCTCTGTTGAACCAGATGCTCTCATCGTTCGGATCGAGGCTGATGACTTGGTTGTAGTCTGCGATGGCGCCGTCAAAATCGCCGGCTGTCAGCCGGGCGTTGCCGCGCCGGTAGTAGGCATGCGCGTTTTTCGGATCGAGGCTGATCACCTTGTCATAGTCGGCCAGCGCGCGCTCCTCATCGCCCTTGCTGGTCAACGCATCGGCTCGATCGTTCAGGGAACCGGCGTCGTTCGGGTTGAGCCTGATGGCCCGATCGAAGTCGGCTATCGCGCGGTCGTCGTCGCCTTTGCGTGACCAGATCAGCCCGCGATTGTGGTAATTTCTGCCGTCTCCCGGATTGAGGCTGATTGCCCTGTCATAGTCGGCCAAAGCCCGGTCGTTCTCGCCCTTGAAGGTCCACGCGACGCCGCGGTTGTAGTAGGCATCGCCATATTTCGGGTCCAGGCTGATCGCCTTGTCCAGATCGGCGATTCCCTTGTCGTAGTCGCCCTTGAAGACCCAGCTGATGCCCCGGTTATAATAGCCGCTGGCGACGGTCGGGGCGATGCCGATGAACGCGCTGTAGTCGGCAATGGCGCGGTCATAGTCGCCTCGTTCCGTTAGGGTATTGCCGCGCTTGAAATAGGCAATACCACGGTTTTCGACGGGCTCTGTCGCATCCTCGATCATGCGCGTGCAGGCGGCGATCCGCGTGCTTGCCTCGACCTCGTCATCGCTGACGCAGTCGCTGCTGGCCGCGAACGCCGGCAGGGCCGAAACCGTCAGGACGATTGCAGCGGCCAGTGCCCACCATGAAGGCTTGAGCCACACTCGAACCGGTCCGGTCAATTCGCTCCTCGCATCATCAAATGTCTCGGAAGTTATCTTCACGGAACCACGCCCAGCTCGTGCAGCGCGGCCTTGGCCGCAACGTATTCGTAATATTCCGCGGGGCAATCGCTGGCAGCGACCCGGTAGAGCCGCAAGGCTTCGTCGTCATGTCGTTGCAGCCGATCGAACTCGGCTATGAACAGGTTCGCCTCGCACAGATTGCCGCGTTTCTTGGCCGGGTCCGGGTCGTCGGCTGCCGCCGATACCTCGGCCGGCGTCAGTTCTCCAAGCAGCATGCGAACCGCTGGCGCCGGCCATTTGGTCATATCGAGCTTTTCAGTCGCTTCCTGCAAATGGCCCACCGCACCGCTGCGCCGCTCGGTCATCTCCAGCCAGATCGCAAAATAGGCATTGTCGGGCTTGAGCGTGGCCGCCTGTCCGAAATCGGCTTGCGCCTTGGCCAGCGCGCTCAATAGAAGGAGAGAATGCCGCGGCCAAGATAGGCATAGGCATATTTCGGATCGAGGCTGATTGCCTGATCGTAGTCGGCAGTCGCGCGGGCGTAGTCGCCCTTTGCCGACCAGACGAAGCCGCGGCCGTCGTAACCAGGGGCACCTTTCGGATCGAGGCTGATCGCCTTGTCGTAGTCGGCGATGGCGCGGTCGTCCTCGCCCTTCTTTTGCCAGATCCGGCCTCGGTACCTGAAGGCTTTGGCATGTACTGGATCGAGCATGATCGCCTGGCTATAGTCGGCAATGGCACGGTCATTGTCGCCCTTGCGTGCCCAGGCACTGCCTCTGTTGTCGTAGGCAGTCGGGTCCGTAGGATCGAGCGTGATTGCCTGGCTGAAGTCGGCAATGGCGCCGTCATAGTCGCCCTTGTCAGACCAGACGAGGCCCCGGTTGTACCAGGCATCAACGTTTTTTGGATCGAGGCTGATTGCCTGGGTGTAGTCGGCGACAGCGTGGTCGTCGTCACCCTTCTTCTTCCAGGCAATGCCACGGTTGTTGTAAGCCGTGGCATCCTGGGAATCGAGGCCGATCGCCTGGTCGTAGTCGGCAATGGCGCGGTCGTAGTCGCCCTTGTGTTTCCAGGCAACGCCTCGACTGTCGTATGCATCAGCATCCTGCGGATTAAGGCCGATCGCTTGGTCATAATCGGCGATGGCGCGATCGTAGTCACCCTTGTGCGACCAGGCCAGGCCTCTGTCGTAGTAGGTGCCAGCGTCTTTCGGGTCGAGGCTGATCGCTTGGTCGTAATCGGCGATGGCGCGGTCATTGTCGCCCTTGCGTGCCCAGGCGATACCTCGACCTTGATAGGCATCGGCATCGCGAGGATCGAGGCTGATCGCCTGATCGTAGTCCGCGATGGCGCGATCGTAGTCACCCTTGTGCGACCAGGCCAGGCCTCTGTCGTAGTAGATGCTGGCCTCTTTCAGACCCAGGCCGATTGCCTGATCGTAGTCGGCAAGGGCGCGATCATTATCGCCCTTGCGTGCCCAGGTGATGCCACGATCTCCATACGTGTCGGCATGTTTCGGGTCGAGGTCGATCGCCCGATCATAGTCTGCAATGGCGCGGTCATAGTCGCCCTTGTGTACCCAGACAGCACCACGGTTGCTGTAGGGTCTGGCGTCTTTCGCATCCAGACTGATCGCCTGTTCATAGTCGGCGATGGCTCGGTCGTATTCGCCCTTTTGTTTCCAGGCAACACCACGGTTGTTGTAGGCCCTCGCATTTTTAGGATCGAGGCTGATTGCCTGGTCGTAGTCGGTGATGGCACGATCGTAGTCGCCCTTGTCTGCCCAGGCGTTGCCCCGGTTGCTGTGGGCGTCGGAATGCTTCGGATCGAGGCTGATGGCCTGATCATAGTCTGCAATGGCGCGGTCGTAGTCGCCCTTGTGCTCCCAGGCGAGACCTCGGCCGTTGTACGGCTCCGGGTTTGTCGGGTCGAGGCTGATCACCTGGCCAAAATCGGCGATGGCGCGATCATTTTCGCCCTCCTCGACCATTGTGGCGCCTCTGACATAGTAAGCACCGGCGAATTTCGAATCGAGGTCGATCGCCTGGCCCAAATCGGCAATCGCACGGTCGTAGTCGCCTTGTGATACCCGTGCCTCGCCGCGCTTGTAGTAGGCAGTCGCGCGGTTGGCCACAGGCTCGGTGGGATCCTCGATCATGCGCGTACAGGCGGGAATCCGCACCGCCGGATCGATCTCGTCGTCGCTGACGCAGTCGCTGCTGGCGGGCAAGGCCGGGAGCGCCGAGACCAGCATGACGACGAGGCAAACGAGGAATTGCCGGACTGCCCCGTCCCTTTGTCGAACCCGTCCGATCAAATCGCCCCCCATCGCGGCAAGCCCGCTGCATTGTATTCAACGAAATCCCCGAGACAATCGCTAACGAGTTCACCCGGCAAGAAACGGGTGGTCCGCGCGCGCCGTTTCACCCATCTCAATGACACAGAAGCCACAGGAGGCGAAGCCATGACCATCCATTCGATAGGCGCGAAAGCGGCGGTGAAATCGGCGGAGGGGCGCGTTGCCGGATATGATTGGCGGACGCTGGCCGATGAGCTGGGCGGCTATGGCTGCGCGGTGATGGAAAAGCTGCTGACGCCGCAGGAGTGCCGGCAGATTGCCGAACTTTATTCGGACGAGAGCCATTTCCGCAGCCATGTCCATATGGCGCGGCATGGCTTCGGCAAGGGCGAGTACCGCTATTTCCGCTATCCCTTGCCCGACTTGATCGGCGGCTTGCGCACCGCGCTCTATCCGCGCCTGGCTGCGGTCGCCAACGACTGGAACCAGCGCATGGGTATCGCGCAGCGCTATCCCGACGAACACGCCGCGTTCCTCAGGCAATGCCACGAGCAGGGCCAGACGCGGCCGACGCCGCTCCTGCTGCAATATGTTCCCGGCGACTTCAACTGCCTGCACCAGGATCTCTACGGCGATCTGGCGTTCCCGCTGCAGGTCGCGATCCTGTTGTCGGAACCAGGCAAGGATTTCACCGGCGGCGAGTTCGTGCTGACCGAGCAGCGTCCGCGCATGCAAAGCCGCGCCGAGGTGGTGCCGCTGCGCCGGGGCGATGCGGTCGCCTTCGCGGTCCACAATCGACCGGTCCGGGGCAGCAAGGGCAATTACCGCGTCAATCTCAGGCACGGCGTCAGCCGGCTTCGCTCCGGCATGCGCCACACCGTCGGCATCATCTTCCACGACGCCAAGTAACCGAGCCGCCCGGTCGAGGCCCGGTGGCGGTTACCTGGAAAAATCGCTGCGCACGATGCCGTGGCGCTGGAGCTTGTCGTAGAAGGTCTTGCGCGGAATCCCCAACGCTTCGATCGTGCGCCTAACGTCGCCGTCGTTGCGGCCAAGCGTCTCGCGGATGATGTCGGCCTCGTAGCGCTCCAGCCGCTCCGGCAGCTTCATGGCGGCGTTCGATTCGGTCGGGGCAGGGGGTTGTGCTTCGGCGCCTTCCTCCAATCCAAGCACGAACCGCTCGGCGAAATGCGCCAGTTCGCGCACATTGCCCGGCCAGTCATGGTCGCTCAGATGGCGATGCACCGAAGCCGGCACTGCCGGCACCTGGCGGTGGAAACGGGCGGCGGCGCGCTCGGCGAAATAGAAGAACAGCAGGGCGACATCGTCGCGGCGCTCGCGCAGCGGCGGGATCGAGATCGTCACCACGTTGAGCCGGTAATAGAGATCCTCGCGAAACGTGCCGCGCTGGCGCGGATCGCCGAGGTCGACCTTGGCGGCGGCGACGACGCGCAGGTCGACCGGCCGTACCTCGTTGGTGCCGAGCGGGGTGACCTCGCGCATCTCCAGCACGCGCAGCATCTGCACCTGTGTCGAGACCGGCATGCTTTCGATCTCGTCGAGGAACAGCGTGCCGCCGCTGGCATGCTCGATGCGGCCGATCCGTTTCTTCTGCGCACCGGTGAAGGCGCCGGCCTCGTGGCCGAACAACTCGCTCTCGATGACGGTCTCCGGCAGCGTGCCGCAATTCAGCGCGACGAAATTGCCCTTGGCGCGGCGGCTCCACCGATGCAGAAGGCTTGCCACCACCTCCTTGCCGGAGCCGGTCTCGCCGGTCACCAGCACGTCGACGTCGGTGTCGGCGATCTGGCGTAGCGTGCGGCGCAGCCTGTCCATCGCCGGCGTCTGGCCGATCAGCGGCAGGCCGTCCTGCGCCTCTCCGGCCGCCTCGCGCAACGCGCGGTTCTCCATCACCAGGCGGCGCTTTTCCGCTGCGCGGCGCACGCTCTGTACCAGCCGGTCGGCGGCGAAGGGCTTTGTGATGAAGTCGTAGGCGCCGTCCTTGATCGCCTTGACGGCCATGGCGATGTCGCCGTGGCCGGTGACGAGGATGACGGGAATGTCGGCATCCAGCCGCAGGATGCGATTGAAAAGCTGCAAGCCGTCGATCTGAGGCATGCGGATATCCGACACCACGACGCCGGTAAAACCGGCATCGAGCCCGGCCAGCGCCTCAGCCGCCACCGCAAAGGCGGAGACCGAGAAGCCGGCAAGCTCCAGCGTCTGCACGGTGGCCTTGAGGAGATCGCGGTCGTCGTCGATCAGGATCACCGGCGCGGCATTGTCGTTCGTCATGATGGCTTACGCTGCTGTCTGGAGATGAATGGTGAAGCGGGTGCCGCTGTCGTCGCTTGAAACCTCGATGCGGCCGCCATAATCGGCGACAATGTCCTTCGAGATAACGAGGCCAAGGCCAAGGCCTTTTTCCTTGGAGGTGTTGAACGGCGTGAACAGTGATTTGAGGATCGCGGGTGGAATGCCGGGTCCGTTATCGGACACGTCGACCGTCACGCCGTCCGCGGTCTCCTCGATCGACACCTGCACATGAGCGTCGTCGCGGCCGTCGAGTGCTTCGAGCGCGTTCTGGAAGAGGTTGATCAGCACCTGTTCGAGCCGCACCCGATTGCCCATGACCTTGAGGCTCGGCGGCGGCAGGTCGATGGCCAATGCGTCGAGCCGGCCGGCAAAGCGGCTTCTCAACAGCATGACGGCGCCCTCGACGACGCCGCGCAATTCGACAGGCTCGGCGGCGGTGCGGCCCTTGCGGGCAAATGCCTTCAACTCCTCGGTGATTGAGCCGATGCGTTCGGTAAGGGCTGCGATAGCGCCGAGGTTTTCCTCGGCCGGCCCGGTCTGCTTGCGGTCGAGGAAGGTGCGGGCATTGTCGGCATAGGCGCGTATGGTGGCGACCGGCTGGTTGATCTCATGGGCGACACCGGCCGCGACCTGGCCGAGGATGGCGAGGCGGTTGGCCTGGACCAGATCCTGCTGCACGATTTGGAGCTTGGCTTCCGTGCTGCGGTGGCCTGTTATCTCGGCCTGCAACCGGTCGCGGGCGCGGCTCAAATCCTCGGTCCGTTCGACGACGCGGCGTTCGAGTTCGGTGCGGGCCGCCTGTTCGGCGGCAATCCGCATCTGCGCCGACTGCCGGCGCCACAACAGATACGCGGCAAGGCCGAGCAGCGGGACGACGACGCCGAGCGCAAGAAGCCTCATTTCGCGGACGGCGGCGGCGATCGGCGCTTCGACCGGGACAAGATAGTCGAGCCGCCAGGGGGTCGAAGGAACTGTCGTGGAAAGGCTGAGATACTCCGCGTCGCTGCCGCCGGGCGTCACCGCGTGGACAATCGACACATCCGGGCTGAGCGCCTGCGGGTGCTTGATCGGCAACGGCACAAGCGGCGCGTCGCCGAACTGTTGGCTGTCGCGGATCGCGGCTTGCTTAGGTGCGGCCAGCGGTGCGGTTGTCATGAAGCGCCAGGACGGCACGCTGGTGATCAGCACGACGCCATTCTCGTCGCTGACATAAGCCGGGCGGTTCGCCTCGCGCCAGTCGGCTTCGAGCTGGTCGAACTCCATCTTGACGACCACGACGCCGAGCGGTGCGGCTGCATCGCCGACGCGGCGCGAAATGTAGAGGCCGGGACGCTTGCTGACATTGCCGAGCGCAAAATACTCGGCGGTTCCGGCCTGCATCGCGCCGGAAAAATAATCGCGGAAACGGTAGTCGTTGCCGACGAAGCTGATCGGCTCGCGCCAGTTGCTGGAGGCGATCGCCAGTCCATCGGTGCCGATGACATAGAGTACCGACGCCTTGGTGCCGGAGACCAGCCCCTCGAGCTTGCGGTTCAGCACATCGATTGCCGCGGCATTTTTCTGCGTCAGCGCGTCACGCACTTGCTGGTCTGCGGACAAAAGCAGGGGCAGGGCACGCGGGCTTTCGAGCACGGCGCGCAGCAGCGCGACCTTCAGATTGGCGTCGGTACGCCCCTGCGCCGCCAGGGTCTCGACCTCGGCGGTGCGGCCGTAGAGGCCGGCGCCGTAGAGCGCTGCGGTGACGATCAGCAGGGCGACGGCCGCAAACAGCAACCAGGCTCGGCGCGCCCGCCTGGCGAGTTGCTCGGGCGTCGAAGACAAGGCACCGGCGGGGCGTTGCAGCATCGCCCATTTGTGCATGAACTCGCACAAAACACAATTCGACCTATGCGGAGAGTCGCACTTGACCATGCGTCCGGCAGTGCGGACGTTTGCGAATGCTCAATAAAATCAATGCTGAAGCACTCTTCTGCGTATCTGGCACGGCTGTTGCAAACACGAATTCAGCAGTCGCGAGGCTGCTGGTCTCAAAACAACTGCCCCGGGGAGTCGAGCTTTCGATCGGGGCGCCATGGAGGACGTCATGCAGACAGCAATCGCTGCCGCCGAGCCGCGCGGCAAACTTCCCTTATACCGGCATCTTTATGTGCAGGTGCTGGCGGCGATCGCCGCCGGCGTGCTGCTCGGCCATTTCTATCCCGAAACCGGCGAGGCGATGAAGCCGTTCGGCGACGCCTTCATCAAGCTGGTCAAGATGGTGATCGCGCCGGTGATCTTCCTGACGGTGGCGACCGGTATCGCCGGCGTTTCCGACCTGCAGAAGGTCGGCCGCGTCGCCGGCAAGGCGATGATCTATTTCCTGGTGTTCTCGACGCTGGCGCTTGTCGTCGGCCTGGTCGTCTCCAATGTCGTTCAGCCCGGCGCCGGCATGCACATCAATCCGGCCACGCTCGATACCGCCAAGGTGGCGGCGTATGCCGAGAAGGCGCACGACACAACCATCGTCGGCTTCCTGATGAACATCATCCCCGACACCATCACCGGCGCCTTCGCGCAGGGCGACATTTTGCAGGTGCTGTTCTTCTCGGTGCTGTTCGGCGTCGCGCTGGCACTGGTCGGCGATCGCGGCCGTCCCGTTGTCGATTTCCTGCAGGCGCTGACCACGCCGATCTTCCGCCTCGTCGCTATCCTGATGAAGGCCGCACCGATCGGCGCGTTTGGCGCCATGGCCTTCACGATCGGCAAATACGGCATCGGCTCGATCGCCAATCTCGCCATGCTGATCGGCACGTTCTACTTGACCGCGCTGCTGTTCGTGCTGGTGGTGCTCGGCGCTGTCGCCCGCTACAACGGCTTCTCGATCCTGGCGCTGATCCGCTACATCAAGGAAGAGCTGCTGCTGGTGCTCGGCACCTCGTCCTCGGAAGCGGCATTGCCGGGCCTCATGGCCAAGATGGAGCGCGCCGGCTGCAACCGCTCGGTGGTCGGTCTGGTCATCCCGACCGGCTATTCCTTCAATCTGGACGGCACCAACATCTATATGACGCTTGCCGCGCTGTTCATCGCGCAGGCGACCGACACGCCGCTCACCTACGGCGACCAGATCCTGCTGCTCGCTGTCGCCATGCTGAGCTCCAAGGGTGCCGCCGGCATCACCGGCGCCGGCTTCATCACCCTGGCGGCAACGCTTTCGGTCGTCCCCACCGTGCCGGTCGCCGGCATGGCGCTGATCCTCGGCGTCGACCGCTTCATGTCGGAATGCCGGGCGCTGACCAACTTCATCGGCAACGCGGTGGCGACAGTGGTGGTGGCGCGCTGGGAGGGAGAACTCGACCAGACGAAGTTTGCCGCCGCTATGGCCGGTGACTTGCCGGAGGAAGTCGACCTGTCGCAGCCGGGTTTGCAGGCCGCCTGACTGTTTAGGCCAAACGACTATAAGGCCCGGAGGCGGTTCGCCGGCTCCGGGGCAAAAGCGGCGGCGGTCGCAGTATGCCGCCTGAAACGCAACCTGAAGTGGCCCTGTTTTCGACGCGGGGCTTGTTCCAGCCGCATTTGCAGGCCAGTATCCGCCGTGCCTTCATGGCACCGTCCGCTTCGCTCCCGACCTGATCGCGAGGCGAGACATTTCCGTCGGGCTCGGTTTGCAACATCATCCTTGCCGAACCGTCGGAGCTTTTGCTGCCGACCGCGTTCTGACTATGGCGGCAGCCCTCGAAGGCAATGGCGGCCTCACTGCGAAGTCGCAAGCGAAACGTGACCCGTCTCCTGGTGGAAAGCGCAAGCTTTTCTGAGGGGAACTCGTCGCGCCTGAAGAGGGGCGCTTGAAGAGGGGGCAGGCCCATGAGGGCCTTTGCCGAACCAACGCAAGATGCGAGGTCAAACGCGATGCAGTCTGTCCAAAACAGAATTCCGGTATCCATCATCATCCCGAATTACAACTATGCGCGGTTCCTCAAACGCAGCATCGACAGTGCCCTCGAGCAGGACTACGCGGATGTCGAAGTCATCGTCGTCGACGATGCATCGCAGGACAATTCCACGACAATCATGGAATCGTATCGCGACGAAATCCTCGCATGCCCGCGAGCGCAAAATGGCGGGCATGCGGCGGCATTCAATACCGGGTTTGCGGCGAGCTCGGGCAAGATCGTCCTGTTCCTCGACGCCGACGATTATCTTTATCCAACCGCCGTCTCCACCATCGTCGAAACCTGGGACGAGGCAACCGCCCAGGTCCAGTCCAGACTGCATATCGTCGACGAAGGACAGCGCATCAAGGATGTCTTTCCGCCGCCCGAATTGCCTTTCGACAGCGGTGACGTCATGCCGAAACTCCTGCACAAGGGCCGCTATCAGACGACAGTGACCAGCGGGCTGGCCTTTGACCGCGCAACGCTCGAATCGATCATGCCGATACCGGAGCCGGAGTTCCGCCAGGGCGCCGACGGCTATCTGGCAACGCTGGCGCCGATGTACGGGCATGTCCAATCGATCGACGAATGCCTCGGCGCCTACCGGATCCATGGCGCCAACCATTCAGTCTTCGGTGAAAAGCTCGCCGAGCGGGCACGCTGGCGGGTAACTCACGATTTCCGCCGCATGCAGGCGCTGTCTGACCAGGCCTCCGGGATCGGCCTGACCATCGTGCCGTCGGATGCTGTCCGCCACGATCCGGTCCACCTGGAAGAGCGGCTGGCGTCGCTTTGCGCGGACAGAGACCGACATCCCGTGGCCGACGATTCCCGGCTGGCGCTCGGGGCGGCCGGCGCCGTCGCCAGCCTCGAAATGACCGCATCCCTGCGGCGGCGTGCAATCCTTGCCGCCTGGTTCCTGTCGGTCGGGGTGTTGCCGCGGAAGATGGCGACCGCGGTGCTGTCGTGGAAGCTCGACGCATCGTCGAGGCCGGCATTTTTGAGCCGCCTGTCCAAGACCATCCGCCACGCTATGGGTTAGCGGATAATGCCGTGACATGGGTCCGCCAGGTATTCGGCTGGCCCGGCCCAGCATCCAGCGGGCGTAGTTATTGCCTCCGATGGGCTCGGACCATTCTGTAAATCATTTGCTTACACCTGCTTGACCCGCGTCAGCAATATGCTTACATGTTGCATGGTCAAGTCGTTCAAGCACAAGGCGCTGGCGGATCTCTTTCAAACCGGAAAGACCGGAAAGATAGACGCCAAGATGCATAAGCGCATCCTTGTCCGGCTTGACCGTTTGGAGGTTTCGGAAAGGCCGGATGACATGGACCTGCTCGGCTTCGACTTCCACGCTTTGAAGGGCTTCAACCCGATCCGCTACACGGTGCATGTCAACGGGCCGTGATGCATCACATTCGAATTCGACGCCAATGATGCCGCCCGCGTCGATTTCGAACAGTACCATTGAGACGGCTTAGATTGGAGAATCGATTATGAGCGTGTATGAGCCGATGCGTCCGATGGAGCGCTGCCCATCCCACCCTGGAGCGCTGCTTGACGATATTATCCCGGCAACCGGAAAGACCAAGGTGGAGATCGCCAATCTGCTCGGAATCTCGCGCCAGCAGCTTTATGACATCATCCGCGAAAAGAAGCCGGTGTCGCCGGCTGTCGCTGCCCGTCTTGGAAAGATGTTCGGCGACGGCGCCGCGATCTGGCTCAGGATGCAGGCCGCCTATGATGCGTGGCACGCGGAACGCGAGGTTGACGTCAGCGCCATTCCAAGGCTGCATGCTGCCTGAGATGCAATAGATCGGCCGAACCACCGAGGCTCTCACAAATCGATCACGGTCCCGCCTGCCTGGACCGGTCCTGCGGTTCGACGGCTCGCTCGACCAGGACATGCGCTTCCCGCGCGGCCTCGATGAACGCGTTCCTGGCGGCTTCGGTCCAGCGATCGTCGCTCATGGCGCGGCGGCATGTGCGCAGTGCCACCCCGTGTTTGGCGCTGCCGGTGTCACGCCAGTGGGCTTCCAGCAACGCGACAGCCTGCCGTGCGTTGGAAATGTTGCGGATATCTCCCACGATGCCGACCGCAACCGCAACCGGCTTGGCAAACCATCCTTGGTTCATGGCGGGGCCTTCGACCTGTTGAACCATCTATAACGAAAATCGTAGCCCAAGGTTTCATTCGCGCCAGTCACCACGGCGTGAGGCGGCGTCTACTGCGCCGCGCGCAGCCTGACCACGACGCTTCGCGCCACAAGCACCAGCACGGTGATGACGATCAGGATCACCGAGAGTGCGGCGATCGCCGGGTCGATGTTGTCGCGCAGGCCCATCCACATCAAGCGCGGCAGCGTGATGGCGTTGACCGAGGTGATAAACAGGGTGACGCCGATCTCTTCCCAGGACAGCACGAAAGACAACAACGCCGCGGTGACGATGCCGAACTTGATGTTGGGCATGATGATGCGGGTGGCGCGCTCCCACACGGTGGCGCCGAGGCCGCGGGCGGCGAGGTCGATGCGGCGGTCGAGCTGGCTGAGCGACACCAGGATCAGCACCGTGGCGAAGGGCACCGTCATCACCGCATGCGCCATGGCGACACCCAGCCAGGTGTCATAGCCGAAGAACGACGAGAACCCCGAGATCGAGGTCAGCAGGAAGTAGAGCGTGATTGCCGAGACCACCGGCGGCACCACCATCGGCAGCAGCACAAAACCGACCAATGCTGCCGTGAAGCGCGGCTGGAACATCCAGATGCCGAGGCTGAAGCAGAGCGCCAGCACGGTGGAAAAGGCGCTGCTGACGATGCCGATCCTGATCGAGAGCAGGATCGAATTGATCCAGCGCGGATCCTCGATCAGCGCCCGGTAATGGCGCAGCGACAATTCGCCCGACGGCATCGCCAGCATGCGGCTCGGCGTCAGCGACACCGGAATGACGGCGAGCAGCGGCAGCAGCAGGAAGAGCGCGACCAGGGCGGCGAGGATCAGCGAGACGGGACCGGGGCGGTAGGTCGGCATCGCGCTACACCAATTGCTTTGGTCTGATATAGCGGAAAAGCAGCGCCATCAGCGCGCCGACGAACAGCACCAGCACCACGCTGATCGCGGCACCCAGGCCCCAGTCCGGGCTCTGGAAGATGCGGAGATAGATCAGCTCGGCGATCATCACGCTGCGGCCGCCGCCGAGGATCGCCGGCGTGACGAAGAAGCCGAGCGAAAAGACGAAGACGATCAGCGCCGAGCCGATGATGCCGGAGCGGGTCATCGGCACGAATACCGACCAAAAGGTGCGCATGCGGCTGGAGCCGAGGCCACGCGCCGCCAGCAGCACGCGATCGTCGAGGCTGCGCATCGATGAGGCCAGCGGAAACACGGCGAAGGGAATGAGGAAATGCGTCATGCCGACGATAACGCCGAACTCGTTGCGCACCAGCGCCAGCGGCTCCGAGATGAAGCCGACCGCCTGCAGCCAGGTGTTGATCAGGCCGCGATTGGACAAAAGCGCCACCCAGCCGAAGGCGCGCGTCAGCACCGAGATCCAGAACGGCACCAGGATGCAGAACTCGGCCACGACGCGCTGGGCCGGCGTGCCGCGCACCCAGACAACGGTGATGGCATAGGCGGCGGCAACCGAAACGATCGTCACGATCGCGGCGATGCGCAGCGTGCGGATGAAGACCGACTGCACCAACTGATCCGTGAGCAGCGCATTGTATTGCCCCAGCCCCGGCGTGGGCAGGGTAAAGCTCCATTTAACCACGCCAAGGAATGGCCAGGCGTAGGCCAGCACAAGAAAGAGGAGCAGCGGCGCCATCAACAGCGCCGCGCCCATCCTGTCGGAGAGGTATGCTCTCATCCGGTTATCCCGGCTTGTCAGGCGGAGATGATCTTCGTGTATTCGTCGAGTGCTGCCCCGTAGTTCTTGGCGTACCAATCCATGTCGAGCGGAATCTGCTTCTTCATGTTCTCGGGATCGACCGGGTTGATGCGCTTCTTGTCGGCGGGGATCAGCGCGTCGGCGGCCGGGTTGGCCGGACCCTGACCGAGCTTGTCGAACATGATGAGTTCCTTCTCCGGGTCCTGGGTGCTGGCGATGAACTTCATCGCCGCGTCCTTGCCGCCGGGATTGCCCTTGAGCACGGCGAGCGCGCCGGGCGAGATCAGGCCCTGGTCCCAGATGAACTTGATCTTGCCGCCGCTGTCCTGCTCGATGAGCGAAGCCCGGGTCGACCAGACGATCGCCATCGAGGCCTCGCCATTGAGCAGCACGCTCTGGCTTTCGGCGCCGCCACCCCAATAGGCGACGACGTTTTCCTTGAAGGCGGCGATCTTGTCATGCGCGCGCTTGAGGTCGAGCGGGTAGAGCGAGGCCGGCGCGACGCCGTCGGCGAGCAGTGCCGCTTCCCAGCTCGACACGCCCCATTTGTAGAGCGAACGCTTGCCGGGGAATTTTGCCACGTCGAAGAAGTCGGCCATGCCGGTCGGTGCCTGGCTGCCGTATTTCTCGGCATCGTAGGCGATGACGTAGGAGAAGAAATAGGTCGAGGCAGCGTACTCCCAGCCGAATCCCGGCCGCATCTTCTTCTTGTCGACGACCGCATAGTCGATCGGCTCGAGCATGCCCTGTGCGCCGAGCGTGATGGCCGAAAACGGATCGACGTCGACCAGATCCCAGGTCGGCGCGCCGCTCTTGAACTGCGCCGCGATCGCACCTTCGGTCGGGCCGGAGCCGTCCATCTTGACGGTGATGCCGGTCTCCTTGGTGAAGGCCTGGCCATAGGCCGCGTCATAGGCGGTGATGGCGTCGCCGCCCCAGTTGACCAGCACCAGTTCCTTCGCCGCGGCAAAGGCGCCGGTCGAGCGCAGCAGCATCGGCGTGCCGGCCAGCACCAGTGCGGCCAGCTGCGTGAACTGCCGGCGCGAGATCTCGCCGCGCACTGCCCTGGCGGATAGCGCCTCGATGGAATTTTTCTTGGTTTGGTTTGTCATGTCAGTTCCCCTTTTTTGTCGTTGGTATTTCCTGAATGTCAGCTTGGCGAATTCGCCACGCCGATCGTCATTGCTCTCCATCCGAAAGGAGGAAGCCTTTCTCCGCGGGCCAGGTCAGCCAGACGGAATTGCCCTTGCTGAGGGCAGAGGCGGCGACCTCGTTCGGTACCGAGACCGTCACCTTGGCGCCTTGGCGCGTCGTCAGATCGAGCCGCGTTGCAGCGCCGAGATAGGTCGAGGCGACGGCAGTCGCGGCAATGCCGTTCTCGCCTGCCGCGGCTTCGCGGGCGATCGACATGTATTCCGGCCGGATCGCCAGGATGGCATCGCCACGGACCTTCTCGGCCCTGCAGCGCATGCTGATCGCGCGGTCTTCGCAGAGGCCCGTCGAACCATTGTCGGCCGGGCGCACGCCCTTCAGCGGCAGCATGTTGATCTCGCCCAGGAACTCGGCGACGAAGCGGTTATCCGGCCGGTCGTAGACCTCGTCCGGCGCGCCGACCTGCAGCAATTTTCCATGATTGAAGATGGCGACGCGCGACGACAATGCCAGCGCCTCGCTCTGGTCATGGGTGACGAAGACGAAGGTGGTGCCGGTCTCCTGGTGCAGCCGCTTCATTTCGGCCTGCATCTGGCCGCGCAGGCCCTTGTCGAGCGCCGAAAACGGCTCGTCGAGCAAAAGTACGCCCGGCTCGAACACCAGCGCCCGCGCCAGCGCCACGCGTTGCTGCTGGCCGCCGGACAATTGCGACGGCAGTTTCTTCTCGTGGCCCTTGAGCCCGACGCGCTCGATCATTTCGCCGACGCGGCGCTTGATCTCGGCCGCCGATTTCTTGCGCACCTTGAGTGGGAAGGCGATGTTGGCCTCGACGCTCATATGCGGGAACAGCGCGTAGCCCTGGAACACCATGCCGGCGGCGCGCTGCTCGGCCGGCCGCTCGGTGATGTCGACGCCGTCGCTGTAAAGGCGACCGTCGGTCGGCTGAATGAAGCCGGCAAGGATCATCAGGAAGGTGGTCTTGCCGGAACCGGAGGGGCCGAGCAGGGTAAGGAACTCGCCACGGCCGATATCGAGCGTCAGATCGTCCAGCGCACGGAACGAGCCGAAGCTCTTGCCGATCCCGATTGCCTTGATCTCTGCGGCCCGGCCGGGTTGCTGCATCCTGCCCTTTCCTTAGCGTAGCCGAAATCGTAGGCAGGGCGGCGGCCCACCGCAACCGAATAGTTTTCGCCTGACCGGCAAATTTGATTCATCTATGCGCCAATCTCCCCTCGAGGGGGAGATTAACGCTGGTTCTCCGACAGCTTCGACCTCAGCCACCGCCCAAACGCCTCCAGCACCGGATGCGCCGCCTTGGCGTGCTCGGAAACCAGAAAATACGAGCGCGGGGAATTGATCGCTATGTCGAAGGGGCGGACCAGCCGGCCTTCGCTCAGTGCCCGGCCGCTGGTCAGCTCGTCGCCCATGGCGATGCCCTGGCCGGCGATCGCCGCCGAAAAGACCAGGTTCATGTCGGAAAAGAAGATGCCGCCTTCCGGGTCGGGGTTCTCGACCTTGGACAGCGCCAGCCAGCGCGCCCAGTCCTCGGTATCGCCAAGATGCAGGAGATTGGCGCGCAGCACGTCTGCCGGCTTGGAGAAGCCGCCGATCTTGTTGAGCAGGGTAGGGCTACACAGCGGCGTGAAGGAGATTTCGCACAGCAGCTCGACCGCGCGGTTCGGCCAGTTGCCGACGCCGAAGGCGATGAAGGCGTCGGCCTCGGCGTTGCTGACATCATCGAGACGCCGCGGCGTCAGGATGCGCAGTGCGACATCGGGGTACATCTGCCGGAACTCGCCGATATGGGTGCACAGGAACAGCGAGGCGAAACCCGGCGTGCAACTGACACTGAATGAGCCGCCGATGCCGGTGCCGGCATGGCGTGTCACCGCGTCGCCCAGCACTGTCAGCGCCTTGCGCACGTCGCTGGCATAGCGCTGACCGCGCGGCGTCAGTGCCACGCCCTTGCCGATGCGCTCGAGCAGGTCGAAGCCGAGATCGCGTTCGAGCAGGCGAAGCTGATGGCTGACTGCGCTGCGGGTCAGATGTAGTTCGTCGGCGGCGCGCCAGACGCTGCCGTGGCGGGCAAAACTGTCGAGGGCGCGCAGCGCCTGCGTCGAGGGAATTCTCAAGAGGTGAACCGAATTTGCATGAGCCGGGAAAACATATCACTTTTTGGCGGGGCGCTTCACTGCTTTCTTTGACGGATGAAGATACCGGTGACCTCGGCGCAAGCGACCGCGCTTGCCTGTCTGGACGAAATCCAGCCGTCGCTGTCGGCGTGGACGCGGACCATCTTCGATTTCGGCGAGACCGCCTGGCGCGAATACCAGTCGGCAGCCTGGTATGTCGAGCGCCTGAAGCACGAAGGGTTTTCGGTCGAGGAAGGCTCGGGCGGCATGCCGACCGCGTTTTGCGCGCACTGGACCAACGGGACCGGCCCAACGATCGGCATGTATGCCGAGTACGACGCGGTGCCAGGCAATTGCCAGGATGCGGCGACGGTGAAGCGACCGCGTCCGGGCCTCGGCGAACAGGCCGGTGGCCACACCGATCCGCATTCCGGCCTCGGCATTGCCAGCCTCGGCGGGCTGCTGGCGACCAAGGCTGCGATGCAGCGCCACGGCATATCAGGCACGCTGCGCTTCACCGGCGAGCCGGCGGAGAAGGTTAGGGGATCGAAGCCGATCCATGCCGTGAAGGGCTATTACAATGGGCTGGCGGGCATGATCTCCTTCCATCCTTTTTACATGCTGCCGCTGTGCAACACGGCGCGCTGGGACACACATTGCGGAGCGGCCTATGCGATGATTTACCGCTTCATCTGCGACGAGCCGGAACATTGGGCGAGGGCGGCAGGCGGCGCAGCGCCCATCCCGCAGGCGCATTCGGCGGTCAGGGCGCCCGGCGCTAACGACGCGCTGATGATGATGTACATGGCCTCCAAGGCGCTGCGCGATTCCATGCTGCCGCATCAGGGCGGCTGGTCGATCAGCGAGGCGATCCTGACGGCGGGCCAGGCGACCGCCGACAATCTGCCGGCCGGGCTGGCCGAGATCCAATACATGATCCGCGTGCCGACGCTGGCGATGGCCGAGCAGGTCACCGCCATGCTCGACCGCAATGCGGAAGCCGCAGCCAAGATGAGCGGCTGCCGCTATGAGCGGCACTGGGTGTCGAAGTCGCGGCCGGGGCTTGCCAACCACGCAATGGCCGGCATTGCCTTCGACGCGCTGGCGGCGGTCGGGCCGCCGTGCTGGGACGAGACGGCCAAGGCGATCGCCCGAGAAATCCAGGTCAATGCCGGCGGCGAGGCGACCGACGAGCCGTTCATCGCCGAGCTGGAGCAGTTGATCACGCCGCAGGATGCAGAAGCGATCCTGCGCCGCGACTTGCCGCCGTCGCAGCTCAATTCGACCTCCGACGACTACACCGACATGTCGTGGCACACGCCGACAGCGCGGTTCTACGGCGCCCGCCCGGCGCTGCGTTCGCAGAATGGCCACGCCTATCCATCCTGGGCGATGAATGCGCTGGGCGGCATTTCTGCCACCATCGACCCGATGGTCACCTGCGCAGCAAAGACGATCGCGCTCGCGGCACTTCGCCTGTTGGAAGACAAGGCCGCGCGCAACGCGGCGATGGACGAATTCGTCGCCCGCACCGGCGGCGGCATCGGTGGCTCGAACTGGATCGCGCCGCTGTGCGACTACGAGCCGCCGATTGGATTTCGCTGGCCGGAATATGTCACCACCCCGCGCGGACGGGATTGGTGGATACCAGGCAACCAAGCCGCATGATCAACAGCCCCCATCACGAGGAGAACCCATGACCGTCCATGACCGCATCGTCACCGAGCCGTTCTCGTTGCAGCGCCGCAACCCGGCCGGCGGAACCAAGCCGCTGACCGCCTGGGGCTTTGCCAACGAGACCGACGTGCTGACCGACGTGCTGCTCGGCTCGCCGAATTTCCTGCGCCATCTCTCGACCAGTTCGCTGTCGCGAAAACATCTGCGGGAGGCGCCGTGCAACGTCCAGATCGCGCAGGCGCAGCACAAGGACCTGGTCGCCGCCTATGAGCATTTCGGCGTCAACACCCACTGGCACGAGCCGACGCCGGAGCTGCCGATGCAGGTCTACTCGCGCGATTCCAGCGTCATGACGCCGTACGGCGCCATCATCACCGCCATGTCGCAATGGTGGCGGCGCGGCGAGAACTACGCGGCGATCCGCACCTATGAGAGGCTCGGCATACCGATCTACGACATGGTCACCGCCGGCACGTTCGAAGGCGGCGACTTCAACGTCATCGAGGACGGCGTGGTGCTGATTGGCTGCGGCGGCGCCCGCACGCAGGAGGAGGGCGCGCGCCAGGTCCAGGCCTGGTTCGACAAGGAGGGCTGGGAGACCCGCATCGCCTTTATCGATGAATATTACGTCCATATCGACCTGATGGTGGTGCCGATCGCCGAAAAACTCACCGCCGTCTGCCTTGCCTGCACGGAACCGGGCATCGTCGACTGGCTGAAGGGCAAGGGCCACGAGATCATCGACGTGCCCTTCCAGGACACGATGGCGCTCGGCTGCAACTTCATGTCGCTGGGCAAGGACAGGGTGATCGCCCCGACCTCGAGCCAGACGCTGATCGGCCAGCTCAAGGCGCGCGGCTTCGAGGTAGCGGCCATCGACATGAGCGAGATATCGAAGACCGGCGGCGGCATTCACTGCATGGCGCAGGCGCTGAAGCGCGAGCCGGCCTGAGGGGCCGGCCTTTAGCCCGGCCGCTTGCGCGAAAGCGCCATAGTCAGCACCGTCGATCCCGCCTGGCGCGCGGCGCGCGCCTACAGCACGATGAGCTTTCCCTTGCGCAGACGCCGGGCGCAACGATAGACGAGGTCGGCAGCGACCATGTCTTCCATCGCAATGCCCATCGCCTTGTAGGTGGTGATCTGTTGATCCGAAACGCGGCCCGGCGCGCGGTCGAGCAGCATGGCGCCAAGCTCGGTGCCGAAAGCCGGGTCGAAGCCGGCAAGCTCGCAAGATCCGACCGGGGTCGGTTTGAATGCATCCTTGGTTTCGACAAAAAGACTGGATCTGCCGATGAGCTCGATCGGCATTTCACCGCCGGGCGGCGCCACCCCGACCGAGGAGACATGCGTGCCCGGCTGGACCCAGCCTGCGTCGATCACCGGCTGGTAGGAGTGGGTCGCCAGGCACACCACGTCGGAACTGCGCACTGCCGTCTCGAGGTCGGCGACCGCCACCACCGACGGATGCAGCCGGGCAAGTGCTGCCGCATCGTCGAAGCTCTTCGAAGCGACACGGATTTCGGCAAAATCGCGCACGAAGGGCAACAGATGCAGATGCTGGTTGGCCTGCACGCCGGCGCCGACCACGGTCGCTATCCTGGCATCCCGGCGGGCAAGCGCGCGCACCGACAGCACGGCGGAGCCGGAGGTTCGCACCGCGGTTATGAAGGTGCCGTCCATGATACAGACCGGCAGGCCGGACAGCGGATCGAACAGGCTGATGGTGGCGAGGTGGCTGGGCAGGTTCTTGGCCAGGTTGCCTTCGAAGACGTTGACGATCTTGACGGTCAGATTCATGCCCTCCATCCAGGCCGGCATGGCGAGGCTGTAGCCGGCCCCGGGGATGTCGAGTTGTGGTCGGGGTGGATTGACGACCTTGCCTTGTGACAGCGCCTTGAAGCCGTCTTCCAGAACATCGAGAAGCTGGCTGAGGTCGATGCATGCCATCACGTCGGCTTCGCTCAGCACCAGGATCTCGGTCGCTCCCTTGCTGATTTCCGCCGCACTCCTGCCGGCTGGGCTGAACGCTTGTTTGGTCATCCTGCACTCCTGTGGTCGTCGAAATCGGCTCACCGCGTTTGCTTAGGTGAGTGAGAGAAGCGCAGGTTATTGCTATGTTTTATGTGATGAAATACGTTGTTTTTGGCATCTCTGCGTGAAATAAGCACAAAAATCTCTGAGATAGCGTGGATTGTGGAATGGAGGATCTCGACCAGATAGACCGCAGCCTGCTCAGGCTGCTCCAGGAAGACGGCCGTCGGACGACGCTTGATCTTGCCGGGCGCGTCGGGCTGTCGCCGACCGGAACCAGCCAGCGGGTGAAGCGCCTGTTCCGCGACGGCTTTATCACCGCGGTCAGGGCCGTGCTCGATCCGCGCAAGATCGGCCGGGGAACGCTGGTGTTCATCGAGGTCCGGCTTGACCACACGGCGCCGCACGTCTTTGACCGCTTTGCCGAAGCCGTGGCGAAAGCTCCGGAGGTTCTGGAGTGCCATATGGTGGTTGGCGGTTTCGATTATCTGGTCAAGGCGCGGATCGCCGATATGGCGGTGTTCCAGGATTTCCTGCAGCGTGTCATCCTGCCGCTGCCCGGCGTGCGCGAAACGCACACTTTCGCCTCCATCGCCGATGTCAAGCCGAACGCCCTTTTGCCGGTGTGATCGGGTAGAGGAGGGGAACGCTGTTCAGGGCGACCTGCATCGCATCTTCGCCATCTAATCGCTCCCCCTGGCGCGCCTTCAGGTGCAGAGATGCCGGAGACCGGCTCTAGCCTTGCACGGTCAGCAGGTTTGCGTCGCGCGCGAGCCGCCACTCACCATCCGCCTCCTTGCGCAGGAGCGTCAGCGCATATCCCGATCGATGGACCGGCTCGCCATTCGGCGGGGTCGCGGTCATATCGATGCAGCTGCGGATGAAGGCCCAACTGCCGAGAAGCTGCAGTTCCACGATATCGCTCGTGCCGTCGATGTGAACGCCGGCCGTCTCCTGCGCGGCTGCCGCGAAGATCTCCTTGTCGAAGGGTTCCCGGCCGGGAACCATGAAGATCGCGTCGTCCGTCATCAAGCTGAGGACGGTCGCGATGTCTCCACGCTTGCTCGCATCCATCCACGTCTCGACCAGCTTTCGGATTGCTTTTTCGTCGCCCGTCATCCGTTACCTCCCTAGTATCTCGCCGTCATCGATGCCGCACGGCGCTCCTCCCTCGCTGCTACATAGGGCTTGGATCGCTCTCGTCATCGATTGCAGTGCGTCGCGCCGCGGGTAGCACGGTCCGCGAGCCGGCAGGTTCGCGCCCTCCATGCCTATCGCCAGCCACCGGAGGCGGTGATGCGCTCGCCGGTCAGCCAGGACGCTTCGTCGGAGGCGAGGAACACCGCGACGCGGGCGACGTCGTCGGGCAGGCCGAAGCGACCGAGCGGCGTCATGGCTATAATCTGCTTCTCGAATTCGCTGCCGACGATGCTGATGCGCGCGAGGCCCTCGGTATCGATGCCGCCGGGCGCGATGGCGTTGACGCGGATGTTGCGTGCGCCGAGCTCCCGCGACATCGACAGCGTGATCGTGTCCACCGCACCTTTGGTCGCGGCGTAGACGAGCGAGTTCGGCTGCGGATTGCGGCTGGCGACCGAGCTTATGTTGATGATGCTGCCGCCGCCCGCGCCAAAATGGTTCACTGCTGCTTGCGTGGTCAGAATGATGCCCAACACATTGGTGTCGAACTCGCGGTGAAACTCGGCCTCGGTAATCGCTTCCAGCGGCTCGAATGCGAAGACTCCGGCATTGTTGACCAGTACGTCGAGCCCGCCAAACGCCAATTTCGCCGCCTCGAACAGGCGGCGCACATCAGCCGCTTGCGACACGTCGCCCTGGACGGCGACGGCGCGGCCGCCACGGTCCTCGATCTCGGCGACGACGCGGTCGGCGCCTTCCCGTGACGAGGCGTAGTTGACGACCACTGCGGCGCCGGCCGTGGCAAGACTCTTGGCGATGGCGGCGCCGATACCCTTGGAGGCGCCGGTGACGATGGCGACCTTGCCGTTCAGCTTGCTCATCAAATCTCTCCTTTGTTGACAATGAGCGGTATTTAATCATGATCGAAACGCGTATTATGGTGCCCACAATCCGTTCTTTCGTGCCTGGAATTCCGGAATGACCACCATCCTCGAAAAGACCGCCGGTCTCGTCGCCTTCGTCCGCACGGTCGATGCCGGCTCGTTCCATGCCGCCAGCCGGCTGGTCGGCTCCAGCCCGTCGGCAGTGTCGAAAAGCGTGGCGCGGCTCGAGCGTCGGCTCGGCGTCAGGCTGATCCAGCGCTCGACGCGCCGGCTCGGGCTGACCAGCGAAGGCATCGCTTATTACGAGCGCGTGGCGCCGCTGCTCAGGGCGCTGGACGATGCCGAAGACATCGTCCAGATGGCCGATACGGCGCGCGGCCTGCTGCGCGTTACAGCGCCGGTCGAGCTTGGGCGTGGCCTGATCGCGGCATGGGCGCAAGCGTTCCTTGCGCAGCACGGCGCAGTCAAACTGGAGCTCAGCGTCACCGACCGTCACGCCGATCTGATCCGCGAAGGCTATGACGTTGCGGTGCGCATGGGGCCGCTCTCAGACACCGGGCTCGTCGCGCGCAAGATCGCCAATCTGCCGATCATGCTGGTGGCCTCACCGGCCTATGTCGAGCGGCGCGGCCGTCCGGCATCGGTCGAGGATTTACGGGACCATGAATTCGTCCGCCACCAGATGGCTGGCCGGCCTTATCCGGTCACATTTGCCGACGGTACGATGATCGTGCCGGATGGGCGGCTCGATACCGATGACGGCGGCGCCATCCGCAATGCCGCACTTGCCGGCGCCGGCATCGCGCATCTGATGCGGTTTGCCGTGCAGGACGATCTCGACGCGGGTCGCCTGGTCCGCATCCTGCCCGCGGTGGCGATGCCAACCATGCCGGTGCACATAGTCCATGCGTACGGGCGACAGCTGCCGGTCCGGGCGCGGCTGTTCGTCGATTTCCTTGCAGGCCAAATGGCTGCGCTGACGCGATAGGGCAGGGCTCCGTGGCAAAGACAGCGGCGGCTTCGAGATTACCTGTTAGTAGCACAAGCGACCCCCGCCTTCGTTACCTGTCCATAGAGCTAGAACGTGATCTTCACTGAATCGGCGCTGCGGTTGGCCGCGCCGTGGTGGACGGCCTCGATGTTGTTGCCGTCGGGGTCGAGCAGGAAGGCGGCGTAATAGCCGGGATGGTAGGATCGTTCGCCGGGCGCGCCATTGTCGGTGCCGCCGCCGTCGAGGCCGGCCCTGTAGAATGCGTCGACCATGGCGCGGTCATTTGCCTGGAAGGCCAGGTGGTGGCGGCCGGTCAGCTTTCCTTGGGCCGCCGGGCTGTCGGGGGTGGAAATGAACAGCTCGTCGGCCCAGAAATAATCATTGCCGGCGCCACCGATCGGGATGCCGAGCACGTTGAGAACCGCCTCGTAGAAACGGCGGCTGGCCTTGAGATCCCTGACCACCAGCTGGAGGTGGTCGATGAGACGCCCGCGATGAAGTTCCTGATTTGCCATGCTTGACAGCTCCTGATCGCCGGTTGGAAATCTAGCTTCGAATGGTGCGCGGTCAATCCTGAAAGCCGTGGAATGGCGCCATCGCGCCGACTGGATAAAAAATGCAACCGGATTGTCGGATTCAAGACATGTCCAACGTCCTTCGGACGCAAGCGGCTCGGCGGAGCTCGAAAAGGTCGTGCCGTATCAACGCTTCCGGCATGGGAGAAAATTGAAATGAGCCTTCCCTATCGTTGGGTTATCGTCGCGGCTGGCGCGCTGATGACCTGTGTCGCCCTCGGGGCGATGTTCTCGCTGGCGATCTTCCTCGAACCGATGGCGCTCGACACACAATGGTCGCGCGCCGGCATATCGAGTGCGATGACGCTGAACTTCCTGGTAATGGGCCTCGGCGGCTTCGCCTGGGGCGCCATTTACGACCGCTTCGGCGCCCGCATCGTCGTGATGACCGGCGCCGTGCTGCTTGGCCTGGCGCTGGTCCTGGCCAGCCGCACCGGTTCGCTGTTCGTTTTCCAGTTGGCCTATGGCGTGCTCGTCGGCCTCGCGGCAAGCGCCTTCTTTGCGCCGATGATCGCGCTCACCTCCGCCTGGTTCGACACGAACCGCAGCCTCGCCGTCTCGCTGGTCTCGGCCGGCATGGGCGTGGCGCCAATGACCATCTCGCCCTTCGCCCGCTGGCTGATTTCGGCCTACGACTGGCGCACCGCAATGTTCGACATCGGCATAACCGCGTGGGTGCTGCTACTGCCGGCCGCGCTTCTGGTGCGCCAGCCGCCCAAGCCCGCTGCCGACGGCGCTGCCCCAAGCGTTGCCGCCGAGGGTGCCGGCATGACGGTTCCGCAGGCGCTGCGCTCGCCGCAATTCATCGTGTTGGGACTGACCTTCTTTGCCTGCTGCGCGGCGCATTCCGGGCCAATCTTCCACATGGTGAGCTATGCCATGCTGTGCGGCATAGCGCCGATGGCGGCGGTCAGCATCTACAGCATCGAGGGCCTGGCAGGGCTGGGTGGCCGGCTGCTTTACGGCGTGCTTGCCGATCGGCTGGGCGTCAAGCCGGTGCTGATCACCGGGCTGGCCATACAGGCCGTGGTCATCGCAGCCTATCTGGCGGTCAGCGAGCTTGGTCAATTCTACACGCTCGCCGTCATCTTCGGCGCCACCTATGGCGGCGTCATGCCGCTCTATGCGGTGCTGGCGCGGGAATATTTCGGCCAGCGCATCCTCGGTACGGTGTTCGGTGCAGTAACCATGCTGTCCAGCCTCGGCATGGCTTTCGGCCCGCTCGCCGGCGGCATGGTGTTCGATGCCTATGCCAGCTATTCCTGGCTGTTCATCGGCTCGGCTCTTGTCGGGCTTGGCGCGATGGCGATTGCGATCGCCTTCCCGCCGCTGCCGCGCAGGGAGTTGCAACCGGCTTAAAGCAGGATCGGCGGAAAAGGGCGGCCGCTTGGATGGCAAGCGGCCGCGATCCAAAAATAGCTGGCAGTGTTTGTTCGGCATTATGAAACGCGAATTGCTACGCCCGCAGAGGCACCACCTCGGCGCCGTCAAGCGTGTAGCGCGCATAGCGGAAATCGCGAATTCTCACCAATCTGTCGCCGGCCCATTCCAGCAGGATAAAGTATTTTAGCCCTCCGGCCGAGTCGTCCGGATCGATCACAAGAATGGCTGGCTGCCGATCCACCAGGCCTGGAAGCAGCCGCCAATCGTGGATACCCGCGTAATTGTGGAAGTACCGGCCCACTTTCGTGCGGCCACTCGCCCGGAGCCGGTTGACGAGGTCAAGCCGGACGTCCTCGGCCAGCATGTCGCGGATCGCATCGAAGTCGCGGGCGTTGAACCGCTCTACATAGGCTGCCAGACGCGCCCGTTCGGGCTCGGCCAACACCGGCACGGGCCTATCGTCAGGCTCGCCGGCGACCTCGCGCAGGCGCAGACGGCCGCGATGCAGTGCGGCTTTCACCGCCGGGACGCTGCTGTCGATAATGTTGCCGATTTCTTCGATCGTATAGCCGAGCACATCCATGAGGATGACGCTGCTGCGCTGCGCCGCGGGCAGGCGCATGAAGGTCTGCAGGCTTGCGGCCGCAGTGTGCCGGCCCTCGGCCGACATGCCGGGGTCAGGGATCATATCGATATCCTCAACGATATGCGCGGCATCCAACCTGGCACGACGGCGTAGGTGGTCGAGCGCGGCATTGTGCGCGATGCGAAACAGCCAGCCCTCGACATTGGCTATCGGCCCGGTCCCGGGGAACGCCTCGAGCGCCTTGACCGTAGCTTCCTGGACGACATCCTCGGCATCGATCACCGAACCGGTCATGCGGGCGCAATAACGGTGCAGTTTCGGCCGTAATTCGCCGAGCAGCCGGTCAAATGGCTCCCGTCCTTCTGGCGTGCCGATTGCGGATCCGGTCATCGCACAAGGGTCGATTTCATGCGTATCTCCCAGGCAGAGGCGCCCGCCATCGGGCGCAGCGTCCTATAGACGCTCGACGATGGCAAAAGGATTCGGTCGAAAAAACTTTCTCTAGCTGGAATCCTTTCATGATCCCTACGCGTCTCTGGATCACGGGCCCGTAACCTGGCGGGCCCTTTGTTCAAGCCGGAGGCGCCATAGTCATGAGCAAGCAAAGTGCGGGATCAACGAAGGTCTGGGTTCTCGCCCTCACGTCGATAGGCTCCTTGATGGTCGTTCTCGATGCGATGGTTGTGGCGACCGCATTGAGCACGATGCGGGTCGAGCTCGATGCCTCGCTGGAGACGCTGCAATGGACGATGAACGCCTATAATTTGAG
The DNA here is from genome assembly GCF_040320865.1 of Mesorhizobium sp. M0598. Lineage (NCBI taxonomy): Bacteria > Pseudomonadati > Pseudomonadota > Alphaproteobacteria > Hyphomicrobiales > Phyllobacteriaceae > Mesorhizobium > Mesorhizobium sp. M0598. The sequence goes on from NZ_JAMYQL010000016.1 coordinate 40,889, forward strand.
TTTTGCCGTCCTGCTCATGACCGGGGCTGCGCTCGGTGACCGGTTCGGCCGCCGCCGTACGCTCGTTGCCGGATTGGCGTTGTTCGTCGCAGCGTCGGTTGCCTGCGCGCTCGCTGGCAATGCCGGATTGCTGATTGCGGCCCGTGCGGTCCAGGGCGCAGGTGCCGCAATGGTCATGCCGCTGGCCATGGCGCTGCTGAGCGTCGCTTTTCCCCCGGAGGAGCGAGGCAAGGCGCTGGGTATCTTCAGCAGCATCACCGGCCTGGCTCTGATCATCGGCCCGATGGCGGGCGGTGCGATTTCCGAAGGGCTCTCCTGGCACTGGATCTTCTGGCTCAATGTCCCGGTCGGAATCGTTCTCATCCCGCTGGTGATGCGTCGGATTCCGGAGAGTCACGGGCCGGGCACGGCAATCGATGTCCTCGGCGTCGTGCTGGTAACCGCGGCGGCATTCGGAGTGGTCTGGGGCCTGATGCGCGGCAACATCGTGGGCTGGAGCAGCTCTGAAGTGCTGTCGGCGCTGACGGCCGGGCTGCTTCTGGCCATCGCATTCGTCCTTTGGCAGCTGCGTACCCGTGAGCCCATGCTGCCTTTGCGGTTCTTTCAGGCGCGCGCATTCTCCTCGGGCGTAGGGGCGAACTTCCTGCTCTGCGCCGCCATGTACGGGCTCGTGTTCCTGTTGCCGCAGTTTCTGCAGTTTGCCCAGAGCCGTGGGCCGCTCGGCGCCGGCATGGGATTGCTGCCTTGGACCGCCACGCTTTTCGTGGTCGCACCGATCGCCGGCAGCCTGATCAACCGCGTTGGCGAGCGCTGGCTTGTCGTGGCCGGATTGATCCTGCAAGCGGCTGGAATGGCCTGGCTGGCGCAGATCGCAGCACCTGATCTGCCCTATATCCAGCTAGTCGCCCCGCTGATCATTACCGGTGCCGGCGTGTCGATGGCCATGCCTGCCGCGCAGAACGCGGTTCTCAATGCGGTCGCCCGGCCGGAGGTCGGCAAGGCTGCCGGCACGTTCAACACATTCCGCTTCCTCGGTGGCGTATCCGGGATCGCGATCGCCGGTGCGGTGTTCGCCGGCACTGGAAGCTTCTCGTCCACCGACGCGTTCAGCGATGGCTTCACCTCGGCAATCGACGTCTCCGCTCTGCTCTCGCTCGCCGGCGCGCTCGTCGGATTGGGGCTCCCGGAGCGTCGCGCAGTGGTGCTCGCGAATGCCAGCAAGGAGGCGTAACTCGGAGGCGGGAAGCTTGCGCTTGCTCCCACTGTTGTCGCGTTAACAGCAGGCCGCGCCAGCGCAGCAAAAAGGTCGCCGAGCGTCGGTTGCCGGCCGGTCCTGTGGGGGGCATCTGTGTCCAGACCCAGATCTTGCGCGCCCGTGATGGCGGCGAACATGCTGCATCGCAGCACCCTGCCGCCGATATCGGCGGGCCAAGGGAGTGCGAGAAAATCGTCAAAAATGGACAATTCGGGCTGGTTCCTGCTGTTTTTGGCTTTTATTAGCCGTGCCTCACGTTCCTGTTTCAAATGTGTCAACTTTTTGTGTTGCGTTGCACAATGGTGGTCCTATTCTGCGCAAGGGGGGCGCTTCCGATTGGAATGCGCCGTGAACGAAGCCGCTATATTGACCGATTGGCAGTTTCGCCGTCCCGCCGGCGTACGTCACTAATGGGAAATGCGCGCGACACCCAATTGGACGCGCTGAGGGCCATCGCCGTGACGATGGTGCTGTACTCCCATTTCTTCGCGGCTGGAGGGTCCTCGTTCTGGGGCCATATCGGCGTGCGTCTGTTCTTCGTGCTGAGCGGCTTTCTGATCACCCGCCTGCTGCTCGAAGCCCGCTCGGCCGCCGAATTCGAAGCCGGACCGGCGCTGAGATCCTTCTATATCAGGCGGGCGCTGCGGATATTCCCGCCCTATTTCGCCGTGCTGGGTTTCGTCTGGTTGGTGGACCTGGAGCAGTCTAGAGGATCACTGGTCTGGCATGCGTTCTATCTGTCGAATTTCTGGTACGCGGCGCAGAATGAATGGACGCCCTGGCTGCTCTGCCATTTCTGGAGCCTGAGCATCGAGGAGCAGTTCTATATCGTCTGGCCGCTGATCGTCCTGCTGGCGCCGCGCCGGCGCCTGGAATCGATCTGCATCGGCGTTATCGTGCTGTCGCTGGCCTATCGGTTTTATTGGCCGATCGCTGGAACGCCGGGTTTGGCACGCGACCTGCTGCCGCCGGCGTCGATGGACGCATTGGCGTCAGGCGCGCTGCTTGCCGCCTACCGGTCAAGAACAGCCGGCTTGCCGCAATGGCTTCGAAATGGCTGGCCGGGGCTCGCGGCGGCGTTTTTCGTTCTGCAGTGGTTTGCGCCGGCGCCGGCAAATCCGGTGCAGGAATGGGGCCTCTGGCTGCTGTTGCAGATCCTGCCTCTCGTACCGCTGGTGGTCATCGTTGCAAGCTGTTCGACAGGGGTTGGCGGCTATATCGGAAAACTTCTCGAACTGCCGCCGCTGCTTGGCCTTGGCCGCATCAGCTACGGCGTCTATCTCTACCATCCCATAGTGCTGGCGCTGGTCGTCAAATCGCAGCCGTGGATCCCGCTCAACGTCTCGGAGCAAGGGCCCGGGCGGTTTCTGGTGGCGGGAACGGCAACGCTCATGCTGGCTTCGGTCTCGTGGCTGCTTTTCGAGAAGCCGCTCAACAGCCTCAAGCGCCACTTCCCCTATGTTGCTCGAAAAGGCCGCGGCGCCATCCCGGCAGGCATTGACGTGGGCAATGCCGGATGGCTCGCGGCGGGAGCATATCTGGGCAGGCCGCTTGATGGTGGCACTTCACCGTTGCCACGCAAGCTGCGACGAACCGATCGGAGCTGATCATGGCTGCTCCCTTGGTGTCAGTTCTGCTGCCGATCTACAATGCGGGACCTTATCTCGCCGCTGCGCTGGGCAGCATCCTGCGGCAGGATTACGATCGTCTGGAGGTCATCGCCATCGATGACGGCTCGACCGACAACTCGCTGCAGATCCTGCAGAAATACCGCCAGGCCGACAGCCGCATCTCGATCATCTCACGCGAAAACCGTGGCCTGATCGCAACTTTGAACGAAGGCCTGGCCGTGGCGCGCGGCGATCTGGTCGCCAGGATGGACGCCGACGACATCGCCTATCCCCAGCGCCTGTCGCGGCAGGTCGCGCTGTTCAACCAGCAGCCTGACCTCGCTCTATGCGGCGCGGGTTTCGATACCTTGCTCGGCAACCGCGTCGTCAGGGGTTCGCCCGATCCGATATTCCAGGACAATCCGCTGCGTATATTGTCGATGTTCTTCACGATCTTCATGCATTCCACCGTGGTATACAACAGGAATGTCATAGAAGAAGATGTTCTATATTACGATACCAGCTACAAGCATGCCGAGGATTTCGACCTGTTCAGGCGGCTGACCGACCGCTACCCGGCGGCCATGATCCCCGAAAGCCTGATCGCCTATCGTATCCATGACGACAGCGTGACCAACAGGCACAAGCGCGAAATGCGCAGGACGCATTTGAAGATCGTCGCCGAGAACCTCGAGCGCGAAGGGCTCGTACAAGAGACGCAGGACCTCCGCGGCATCGGTGAAGTCCCGTCGATGGACACGGTTCGCCGTGCCGCCGAATGGATCCTTGCGCTTGAAGAAAGGATTGCCGCGCTGCCGGCCGAGACGAGGCCGAGCTACCAGGCTGGCACGCTGAACCTGTTCTATTTCCTCTACCAGCTGATATCGGGGGAAAGGCAGCCGCAGCTGATGCACGAATTCCTGACGCGGACGGCGAAATGGAAACTCATCCGGCGGCGCGAGCAGTACGTGTTTCGCACCGGTGCCTTCGCGCCGCGCTTCAGTCTCGCCTCGATGTCGGTCACCAGGCAGGTGGATGCCTTGTCGCGGTATCTGCAGTCCGTGCCGGCCGCGGCGGTTTTGCCTTCGAACCAGTTGAGCTAGCAGCGCATGTTCGTCAAATCCCATCAGCTCCAGCAGCGCGGCCGCTCGACGGTGCCGGCGGCCATGTCGCCCCGGCCGCAGCACGGGCCGGCACCGGAGGTCAGCTTCATTGTCTGCACACGCGACCGCGTCAACGTGCTCGAGCCTTGCATAAAGTCGATCCAGGCCGCGTGCCGCGCCTACGCTGCCTTCTCTGCCGAACTGGTGGTTGTCGACAATGGCTCGACCGACAGCACGGCCAAACGGCTGGCCGGCATAGCCGAACTTTCGGACATTCCGTTCACGGCCATTCGCGAGCCGCGACCCGGATTGGCGGCCGCGCGCAACGCCGGGCTGGAGCGGGCGCGGGGCCGCGTGCTGGTCTTCGTCGACGATGATTGCGCTGTCCACAAGGATTATCTGCGCGATCTGCAGCGGCACTATGCGGCCGGCGAACGGGTCATCCGCGGTGGCCGCGTCGAGATCGGCGATCCTCGCGACCTGCCGTTCACCATCAAGCGGTCGCCGGTGCGCGCGCGGCTTACGCCGGATGTCCATCCCGGCGGCTTCGTGCTTGGCTGCAACATGACGATGCACCGCGATGTTGCCGCCCGCATCGGCCGTTTCGACGAACGGTTCGGCGCCGGCGGCCCGCTGCGCTCCGCCGAGGATACGGACTATCTGGTGCGGGCGGTGCTGCTTGGGATTCCGGTCGAATATGTGCCCGACATGACCATCTATCACCATCACGGCCGGCGCGACCGCAAGGCCATCGAAAAGCTGCACCGCGACTACAGCATGGGTAATGGCGGGCTTTGCCTGAAACATATCCGCCACGCGCCGTGGCTGCTTCGGCATTGCTACTGGTCGATGAGGGCGGCCTTGCGCGAACTGGTGAAAGGCCCTCTGTTCGACCGTGAACTCAAGCTGTCGCACTGGCCGATCGTCGGCATGAATTTGCTCGGCGCAGCCAAATTCGCGGTGCTTTTGCTGGCGAAATCGCCGCAGCCGGCGCAAATGCGACAGGAGCAACAGGCAAATGCCGAGGCGAGGTGATCCGCCACCATGCGATTGATGCCGCCCAGCCTGCCGATGCTGCGCCGCGCGCTCGGAAGAAAGCAGTTGCGCCTGCTTCCTGCCGTGGTGGTGCTCGGGCTGCTCAGCGCCGCGCTTGAAGGTTTTGGTATCGGCCTGATCATTCCGTTGCTGAACATAATCATGGGGCAACAGGGGCAGACCGGCATGGCTGGCTTCTCCGCCGTCTTCCAGCATGTCGGATCGAGCTTGAGCGAGCGCGACCGGCTGATCGTCATTTCGGTCGCGATTCTCGGCTCGATCGTGCTGAAGAACCTGTTCGCCTTTGCCAACACGCTGCTGACCACCTTCATCTACGGCAAGGCAAGCCATTCGATCCGCAGCGCGCTGTCGGAGCAGCTGCTGCGGGTGGGCTACCCGTTCTTCCTGCAGCAAACCCCCGGACGGCTGCTCAACATCATCTCCAACGAATCCTGGCGGGCCTCGGATGCCATCCAGATCACGCTGGGAGCAATCGTCAACGCGTCGGCCGCAATCATCCTCCTGACCTTCCTGCTGCTCCTGTCGTGGCAGATGACGCTGCTGGTGACGCTGGGGCTGGCGCTGGTCCAGGTCGCGCACGCCGTGCTGTCGGCCAATCTGAAGGCGCCGAGCCGCAGCGTCGCCTCCCGCAACAGCCAGCTCGCATCGCAGATGCTGCATCTGGTGCATGCCGGGCGGCTGATCCGCATTTTTGGCCAGGAGCAACGCGAGAAAGCGGCTTTCGACCAGGCATCCGACGCGGTGCGCCGGGCGGCGTTCGTGCTTTTAACCCGCCAGGGAGCGTTGCCGCCGCTGACCGAGGTTCTGCACGCCATGCTGTTCCTGGCGGTGGTGATCGGCGCCTGGTTCGCCAATGTTTCCTTCCCGCTGATCGTCGCCTTCGTCATCCTGCTCTACCGGCTGCAGCCCTACATGCGGTCGCTGCAAATGGCCTGGAGCCAGCTGCAGGGCCTCAGCGGATCGCTGGAAGAGGTGACGTGGATGCTGGACCCGTCCGACAAGCCCCAGCCGCCGCAAGGCAGCGCAGCGTTCCCCGGGCTCAGCCAAGGCATCAAGTTCGAGGACGTCACCTTTACCTATTCCGGCTCGGAGCAGCGCGCGGTGGTGCTGCATGCGGCGAGTTTCGATATCGGTAGCGGCCGCTCGACCGCGCTGATCGGCCGGTCGGGCGCCGGCAAGACGACGATCGTCAACCTTTTGTGCCGCTTCGTCGAACCGGATAGCGGCAGGATTCTCGTTGATGGATCGCCTCTGGACCGCATCGACCCCAGCCAATGGCGAAAGCACATCGCGCTCGCCAGCCAGGAGCTGGAGCTGGTCGACGGCACGATTTTCGACAACATCATCTACGGCCAGGACGCGGCCTCGGCCGATGACGCCGAGCGCGCGGCAAAACTGGCCGAAGCGCATGGCTTCATCGAGCAACTGCCGCAGGGTTACTGGACGGTCGTCGGCTATCGTGGCGTCAATCTCTCGGCGGGACAGCGGCAGCGGATCGCGCTGGCCAGGGCGCTGGTGCGCGATCCCGATATCCTCATCCTCGACGAAGCCACCAATGCGGTGGACGGCCTGTCGGAAGCGGCAATCGTCGAGACGCTCAAGTCGCGCGCCGGCCGTCGCACCACCATCGTCATCAGCCATCATCGCAGCACCATCTCGTTCTGCGACGACGTCGTGATCCTGAGCCACGGCCGCGTGAAAAAGCAGGCACCGTTCGCCGCCCTGGCGACGCTCAGCATGGACGAGCTTTACCAGCACGAGGCGCTGGAAGGCTGAGGGCGACCCCGCTGCATGCGCGCGCTGGGAGGTCGTCTCGGATGTCAAGCCAGGTCAAGCATCTCAGGGGCGAGGAAGACCTCCGCCATACGTCTCTACGGGATTTCTGGGATGATGAGTGATCCCGAGCTTACCCGCTTTCCATCTGGAGCGTACCGAACCAAGGGTCCGCCTGCCAAATCCAGCAATGGCAGGCGGACCCTAATCAGCGCATGAAGGGACTGATTCTGCGCCGATGTCTCCTCGAGGAGGTGACGCCATCAACTGAAGACGGGCGCAGTTGTTCCCGACGCCGGCCGTACACAAGACCATTGCGCAGGCAGGTCAGACTTAGGTCCCTGTAAACGCGCATCGCTGGCTGGAGTGAACATCGGATCGGCTCGGTGGTAGCGAAACTTCGGCCGGAGATAGATGCAGCCATTGGGTTCCGGGGCATGACCGGCTCGGCGCTGATGATGGGCGGCGATCGATCCCCGCACGACTGATGCCGAGGGGCGCTTGCAGTCCTGCGGAATACGCATCCACCGGCGCCAGTGAAGTTGTCCAAGCGGTACGGGCTCAGCGGTCGTCAAGCTGTTGCTAATATGCAGCACAGGCAGCGCTCTATGAACGGGGTCGCTTGGAACCGCTACCTCCGACCAACCGTTAGTGTCACAATGACAAACCAAAAAGTGAGGCTGATGATGGACCCGATGCAAAACAACACGTTGGAGATCTGGTGTCTTGCGGCCGTTCCGCTATCACTACTCCTTACGGTATTATTAGCCGGATTTATCCTTTAGCTGGACCCAACGAAGCCGGCTGCGGACCGGGGCCCGGAAGATGAAAATGCCGGCCATTTAGGCACGCTAGGCGTCGCGGACACCTCGTAGCACCAGGCCGTGGCAGCCTTTCCAACATTGCCATCATAATCGGCTCTTTCGACCGGTCCGGTCGGCGGCGATTGCTCGCAGGCCCGTTGCGAGGGCGAGCATGCGAGCTCGTACGTTTTTTACACAATCTGTGATTGGTGGACTCGCCCGCCGCCATCGACGTTAATTTTGCGTTAGCGACAGGAGGGGGGAGATCGCTAACGGGAGGAAGAAAATGAAAGAAAACTACGATCTGACGATCGATTACGACGAACCTTACGACAACAAGCCTTACGATCTAGCCACATTCGCAAGGAAGCACGGGCTCAACATTCGAGCCGCCGAGCTTCTTCTTTTCGCCAAAGGCCCGTCTCGAGCGGCCTGCGATGCCGCGGCGAGGGCTTTTCTCGCGGCGGTAGCCGCACAAGCTATGAGACAATCGGCGCGGTAGGTCTCACAAAGCCATTGCTGACACGGCCTGCCGTGTCAGCAACTCAACGGACAGCGCTGGAAATTCCGGGCCGTTTCCAACAAGATGCCTGAGCATCCGGGAACGGCCTGAAATGTGCAATCTTTACAATATCACGACCAGCCAGGAGGCCATCCGCCAGTGGACCCGCGCCTTGCGCGACATCCTCGGCAATCTCGAACCCTCCATCGACATCTATCCCAACCAGCCAGGCCCTGTGGTGCGCAACACGCCGGACGGCGAACGCGAATTGGCCAACCTGCTGTGGGGCATGCCGACGCCACTGGAGCGGGTCAAGGGCAAGGCCGACTATGGCACCACCAATATCCGCAATCCGCAATACGGCCACTGGCAGCAATATCTCGGCATCGAGAACCGCTGCGTGGTGCCCGTCACCAGCTTCGCCGAGCCCAGCCCGACGCCCGGCGACAAGGACCCCGAGACCGGCATTCAGCGCAACTACTGGTTTGCAATCGGCGAGGACCGCCCGCTATTCTTCTTTGCCGGCCTGTGGACGCGCTGGCATGGCCTTCGCAAGGTCAAGGACGGCCCCGCCGATCACCAGGTCTATGGCTTCATGACGACCCAGCCCAACGCGCTGATCGCGCCGATCCACGAGAAGGCGATGCCGGTGATCCTGACCACGCCGGAAGAAACCGAGGCCTGGCTCACCGCGCCGTGGTCGGAGGCAAGGCACCTGCAGCGCACGGCGCCCGATGACGCGCTGGTGATCGTCGAAAAACCGGCGACACAGATCAAGTTTCCGCAGCAGGCGCCGGCGCAAGGCTCGTTGTTTTAGCGCTTGAATTTCTGCAGCACCCAGATGTAGCCCTTGGGTGGATGGTCCTGGTCGATGAACTGCGTCTTCACCGTCGTGTCCTTGCGGCTGCATCGCTTGCACCTGAACCTGATCGCTTCCAGCGGCTTGTTCCAGCCCACCACCTGGGCCACGTCATTCGCCCTGAAGCGTCCGACATGGTAGCAATGGCCGCACTCCACGATGAGCAGCATGTTGGCCTTGGCGGCACGCCCAACGCTGTCCATCGGCCCGGCCATGGCTCATTTCCGGGTCGAGTAATCCTCGGGCAGCGGAAGCAGGCCAAGCTCCGCCATCCGGTAATCGGGCTCCTTCTCCGCGACGCTGGCCAGCACCTCGTGCAATTTCTCGACAAGCCCGCAAAGCTGCCAGAACAGCTCGCCATGCGCCTTCAGATGCAGCTGCGACGACAGCACCGTCTTGCGCAGGCTCAAAGTGTCCCTGATGATCGCCTCCGCATCCCTCGCCGACAGCCTGTCAAACCGGCTTTTTCGTCTGCCCATCGCGGCTCTCCTCGATTTGCGAGCAACCGCCCCGCCTAGTGACAAATAGGAAGGCATTCCTCGCAGAGTCAATTCGCTCTTGACATTTTTGTTCCCGTTTTGTTCAATTTCAACGGAGGCACCGCCAAGGACCACATCGTGACGCTGGACAGCCGCCAGGAGGCTGCCCTCCGGCGCGGCTGCCTGGGAAGCGACAGCACGCCGCCTCAATGCCTCTTGAAATACTGCACCTCGCGTTCGTGCTTTTCGGCGGCCTCGCGGGTATCGAAGGTGCCGAGATTGCGGCGCTTGCCGGTCTTTTCGTCCTTCTTGCGCGAATAGAGGCGGTATTTTCCGTCTTTGAGTTTTCTGATCATCTGTCACTCCCCGAGCCGCTGCTTCCCCTTGAGGTTGCGTGCGGCTTGTTCGATAGCCGCCCTGTCGTTTCCCAGCCTGTCGATCAGCTCCTGCGCCTGTTCGCCCGATATGCCGGTGCGCACCGCCAGGGCCTCCACCGTCAAAACGTCGGAGCTCGCGACCTCGCGGGTTTCCGGCAGGGCATCACCTGCCGTCAGTGGCAGGGCTGCCTCCCGGTCGATCTCGGCCTCGGCCTGGTGCCAGTGCCGCTCGGGATCGCCATGGATCCCGCCTTCGCGTTCCCAGATCTGGTATGCGCGCTCACGAATCTTGTCTTCCCGGTCGTCGCCCATGTTGATTTCTCCTTGGGTATCGGATGAACGCCGCGCCAACCCGAACGATCCAAGAAATCTGCGTGATCGTTGGGTGGGGTCGCACAAGGCGCCATGCACTGCGGCCGCCAGCAACCCCCCGGCCTGCCTACTCGCACTGCCTGCGCGGCCCCCCGGAATACGGCTGATAGCTGTTGTCCTCCGGTCGATATGACCGGTAGCGGCTGAAGCAGTATTGCACGTGATCGGATGAGAGCTCGGCGGCGCCGGTTTCGTCCGATGGCGGGTAGCCCTCCACTGACGACCTATCGCTCGCCTCGACGTAGCTGCCGTCATCGGCGGCGCCGGCGTCGAGATAGGGCGAGATGCAGGGGCGCTGTTGTCCGCTGTAGGACGTGTAGCGGTTGTCGTCCGGCCGGTAGGAGCGGTAGCGGCTGGCGCACCATTCGACATGGGCAGCGGGCAGGGCCTGCTGCTCTTCTACCGCCGGTTTGATGGAGCCGGTGGCGGTGGTGTCGGGTGTCGAAGCTGCGGCGGCATCGGCGGGTTTCGAGGTGCGATCGACTTCCGAGGTGCGAACGGGGACCGGGCGGGCCGGGAGGCGCTCCAGGCGCTGCGAGGCCGGGTTCACCGGTCGCGGGTCCCTGGTCCACAGTTCGGCGACGCTGGAGACCGGGGCGGCCGGCCGTACCGGCTTGGCTATTAGAAGCCAGGTGGCGAAGGCCAGGCCGCTGGCGAATACGGCAAGCGTCAGCACGAAGCCGCCAAAGATTGCGAACAAGGCTTTCATGCCGCGCTCCTTCGCCTCCCGGTTAAGGAAATGCGGGGGTGGGGAATCCGGTTCCAGGAAAGTGCACGGGGAGGGCAGGGGCTCTCAAAGGAGGGCCCCTCTCCGTCCCGGCTTCGCCGAGACACCTCTCCCCGCTTTGCGGGGCGAGGACCCAAGGTCCCTTAGGCGGCTTTCAGTGCAGCCCGAATTCGCGCAGCAGTTCTTCGCGGTAGCGTACGAAGCGGCTTTCGCTGCGCTCGCGCGGGCGGGGCAGGTCGATGTCGATCAGCCGCGCCGCGCCGCCTTTCTCCTTCGGCAGGATCAGCACCCGGTCGGCAAGGTAGATCGCTTCCTCGAGGTCGTGCGTCACCATCACCATGGTGACGTTCTCCTCGCTCCAGATGCGCGCCAGTTCCTCCTGCATGCCGATCTTGGTCATGGCGTCGAGCGCACCCAGCGGCTCGTCGAGCAGCAGGATTTCAGGCTGCACGGTCAGCGCGCGGGCGATGCCGACGCGCTGCGCCATGCCGCCCGACAGCTGCCGGGGAAACGCATCGCTGAATTCGGCGAGGCCGACGAGCGCGATATAGAAGCGCGCCCGTTCCTCGGCCTCGGCCTTTGGCACGCCGCGCACTTCGAGACCGAAGGCGACATTGCCGAGCACGGTTAGCCAGGGCAGCAGGCGCGGCTCCTGGAAAATCACCGCACGCTCGGCGCCGACGCCGTGCACCGGCTTGCCGTCGATGGCGACGCCGCCGCTGTCGGCGGCCTCCAGCCCGGCTAGGATGCGCAGCAGCGTGGTCTTGCCCGATCCGCTGGCGCCGACGATGACAAGGCATTCGCCCGAGCGGATGTCGAGGTTGAGGGTCCTCAACACGGCGAGCGAGCGCCCACTGATGCTGAACGATTTGGACAGGTCGCGTATGCTGACCTGACCGCCGCTTGTGCTGCTCATCGCACTCGTCTCCCAACTGGTTGGTCGGTTGCTTTTGTCAGTTGGTCTTGGTTTCGCCCAGCCGGTAGAGGATGTCCGCTGCCTTCAGCTTACCCTTTGGCAGATGGCCGTCGCGCTCGAGCACGCTGACCCAGAAGTCGATGTCGCGGTCCGTCGCCTTGGCGCCCTGGCGCAGGCCGAAGCCGGTCCAGTAACGCGCCAGCTCGCCGTTTTCGCCGCGCTTGTCGAGGATTGTGGCGAGCACCTTGCGCGCTTCGTCGGGGTTCTGCAGCGACCAGTCGGAGGCGCGCGCCGATTGTTCGACGAAGTTGCGGGCGGCGTCGGGATGCGCGGCGATGAAGTCGCGCCTGAGCACGACGAAGCCGCCGGCCAGCTCGCCCAGCACGTCGGTGTCGTTGAACACGCCACGCACGCCGCCGTTGTCCACGAGGGCGCCGGCAAACGTCGCCTGCCAGTAGCCGAGCGCCGCGATGTCGACCTGACGGGAGCGCAAGGTCTGTTCGAGCTGCGGTCCGGGCACGACGACGAGATTGGCGGCATCCGGCGGCAGGCCGACGCTGTGCAGCGCCTCGCGCACGGTGTAGTCGAGATGGGCGCCGAGCGTGTTGACGGCGATGGTCTTGCCGGCAATGTCGGCGATCGATTTGATCGGGCTGTCGTCGAGCACGTAGAAGACGCTGCGCACCTTGCTGTTGATGCCGTTGCTCGGATAGACGGCGACGAAGTCGTTGCCGCCGGAGATCGAATTGATCACGGCGGCGGTTGCGGCCGATCCGATATCGACGCTGCCGGAGGCGAGCGCGAACAATGATTCCGGGCCGCCGCCGGAATAGCCGACATTCTCCACCTCGATACCGAGGCCTTTGAAATAGCCGAGCTCGCCGGCCAGCTCATGCGGAGAGATGCTGCCACGGCTGGCGAGGGAGCGGAACTTGACGGGTGCGGCTTCGGCAAAGGCGAAGCGCGGCAGGCCGGCGGCGAGAAGGCCGGCGGCGAAGGGCGCGCCGGCAAGCAGGGAACGGCGGGTGATTTTCATGGTCCGGGTCTTTCCTGATTTGAGTTCTGGCCTGGTTGAGATTGGTAAGGGCGGGTGGTCAGTCGACGGCATTGCTCCAGCGGCAGAGCCGGCGCTGCAGGCTGACCAGCGCCTGGTTGGCGATCAGGCCGAGGCCGGCGAGGATGACGATTGCCGCAAACATCAGCGGGATCTGGAAGTTGTACTGCGCGTTCATCACCTGAAAGCCGATGCCCTTGTTGGCGCCGATCATTTCGGAGGCGATCAACAGGAGCAGCGCCGTGGTGGCGCTGAGCCTCAGTCCGACGAAGATCGAGGGCACAGCGCCGGGCAGCACGACGCGGCGGAAGACGGTGAGCTGCCTGGCACCATAGACGCGGGCCATCTCCAGCAGTTTCGGATCGACCTGCTTGACGCCGCCGATGGTGTTGAGCAGCAGCGGGAACAGCGTCGCCCAGAAGATGACGAATACCTTGGACGCCTCGCCGAGCCCAAGCAGCAGGATAAATACGGGATAGAGCGCCAGCGCCGAGGTCTGGCGGAAAACCTGCAGGATGGGATCGAGCGCGGTTTCGACTGTGCGCACCTGACCCATGAACAGGCCAAGTGGGATGGCGACCAGCACGGCGGCCGCGAAAGCGAGACCGGCGCGCTGCAGGCTGATGGCGATGTCGCCGAGCAGAGTGCCGCCGGCCAGCCCCTTCCAAAGTGCTGCGACAATCATGTCGATCGGCGGCAGCACGGCCGCGTTGACCCAGCCCGCGCTGCTCGACACTTGCCAGATTGCGAGGAAAGCGATGAGGACGCCGTAGCGCGACAGGAAGCGGATGCCCGCCTGGCCACCGAGGCGCAGGAGGTCCGTGCCGAGGCTTGTCGTGCTGTCAGGCGTGCCGAGGCTGGCGGCCTGTTCGATGTGCTGCAAGGTCATCGTCTTGCCTCCTGCTTGGAAAATATCGGGCTTCTCGGGATTATTCGGCGGCCAGCACCGCCGAGCGGGCGGCGGTCCAGGGGTTTTCCGGCCGCCTGAGGCCGAGGTTCTCGCGCAGTGTCCTGCCTTCATAGGCGGTGCGGAACAGGCCGCGGCGCTGCAGTTCGGGGATCACGAGCTCGACGAAGTCGTCGAGCCCGCCGGGCAGCCAGGGCGGCAGGATGTTGAAGCCGTCGGCGGCTTCGTTGCCGAACCATTCCTCCAGCTGATCGGCGACCTGCGTGGCGCTGCCGATGACGGTATAATGGCCGCGGGCCGTTGCCACCCATTGGTAGAGCTGTCGGATGGTGAAGTTGTGCTCGTCGGCAATCTGGCGGATCAGCGCCTGGCGGCTCTTCATGCCTTCGGTCTCCTTGCTCGGCGGCAGCGGTCCATCGAGCGGATAGCCGGTGATGTCGAGCGTCTGGCCGGCCAGCCCGTTGAGCAGGGCGACGCCGTCTTCGGGCAGGATGAGATCGTTCAGTTGCTGGTACTTGGCGCGCGCTTCTTCTTCGGTGCGGCCGACGAAGGGTGCCACGCCCGGCATGATCAGCACCTGCTCGGGATTGCGGCCGGCGGCCGTCACGCGCGCCTTGATATCGCGATAGAATTCCTGCGCCGACGCCAGGTTCTGATGGGCGGTGAAGATGACTTCCGCCGAGTGGGCGGCGAGCTTGCGACCGTCTTCCGATTGCCCCGCCTGCACCACGACCGGGTACCCCTGCACCGGGCGCGGCACGTTGAGCGGCCCTTTCACGCTGAAATGCGCGCCCTTGTGGTCGATGTCGTGGAGCTTGTCCTTGTCGTAGAAGCGCCCCGATTTCTTGTCGCGGATGAAGGCATCGTCCTCCCAGCTGTCCCACAGCGCCTTGACCGTCTCGACATGCTCATGCGCGCGGGCATAGCGCTCGGCGTGGGCAGGCTGCGTCTCGCGATTGAAGTTGCGCGCGGTTTCGTCGCCGGCCGAGGTGACGACGTTCCAGCCGGCGCGGCCATTCGACAGATGATCGAGCGAGGCGAATTTGCGGGCGAGCGTGTAGGGCTCCTCGTAGGTGGTCGAGGCGGTAGCGATGAAGCCGAGATGCGTGGTGAGCGGCGCCAGCGCAGCAAACAGCGTCACTGGCTCGAAGCCAGCGATCTTGGCATTGCCGCCTTCGCGGGCGCCGAGCCCGACGGTCAGATTGTCGGCGAGGAAATAGGCATCGAACAGGCCGCGCTCGGCGGTCAGGGCGAGCTGCTTGTGGAACTCGAAATTGGTGGCGCCGTCGGCCGGCGCCTCGGGGTGGCGCCAGGCGGCGATATGCTGTCCGCCGCCGGGCAGGAAAGCGCCCAGTTTGATTTGCCTGGATTTGGTGGATCTGGTCATCGCGGCGTGCTCCTGGACGGATCGGAAAGGGGATCTCGGGTCAGTGGTGCGTTCAGGCGGCAAGGCCGACGCCGTAGGGCACCCCGGTTACACGGCATGCCTCGGCGACCGCCTGCCGGGCGCGGGCGTGGATGGCTTCCGACACCAGCACGCCATTGGCAAAATCCTTGTCGGAGGCGTAGATCGCGGTCGGCACGGTCAGCGCCTCGAAGAAGCCGAACAGCGGCCGCAACTGGTGCTCGACGATCAGCGAATGGCGCTCGCCGCCGCCGGTCGCGGCGAGGATGACGGGCTTGCCCCTCAGCGACGACGGATCGAGCAGGTCGAAGAAATGCTTGAAAAGCCCGGTATAGCTGCCTTTGAAAGTCGGCGAGCCGGCCACCAGGATGTCGGCGCCCAGCAGCCGTTCGACGATGTTGCGCGCCGCCGGGTCGAGGTCGCCGAGGCGCCTTGCCTGCGGCAGGGACGCGCCGAGATCCTCGATGTCGAAGACGGCCGAGGCCGCGCCGATGCTTTCGGCGGCCTGCCCGACAATGTGGCTGACGAACGCCTTGGTCTTCGATGGCCGGGTCAAATTGCCCGACAGCCCCACTACGAGCTTTTTCGACATTCCTGGCTCCCTCTCAAGCGCTCTATTTTAAGATCTTGGTTCTAGCGATCTATTGTAAGTCTAGAGAGTTTGTAGAATTAAAAGAGCGAGAAAATTTCAAAAGCAGCGCGGTGAGCGAACTGAGTTTGCGGAACACCGCCCGTTATTGGTTCATTCAACGCGGCGTACCGCGCCGGCGCAGTGCATCGACCAGCGATGCAAAGGCCTGCCAGCACCTTGTCCCTCGGGCTACGGTGAGTCAGGCCAATTTGATTCAAATCCGGCTGTGGATATTTGCTTTTAGCTAAATCGAGGCGGTCATCTTGCCGGCGGGCGGGCAACAGGGAGATGCCTATGACAAGCGACTTTGCCGCCGCACACCTGCACCTTGAACGAGCCTGCCACTATTTGAGCGGCGAGGACGAGACGAGCCGCACGGCTCGTGCGGCTCTGGATCTCCTGATCGATGCAATTGTCGCAGCGCAATACAAGCGGCCGGTGGGAGATGTTGTGGAGTTTCCAAGGCCGGCAAAGCTGGGGCAATCCGCAAGCGGGAACGGGTAATCCAACTAGCGGCGTCCCTTGTCCTGCCGGATTTACATGAACCAGGTGGCCACCAGGCCGATCGTCGCCGAGAAGATAGCGGCGGTCGTTGCCCAACCGAGTATGTTGGTGCTGCGGCTGTTCACCTGCTCCCCCATGATCCTGCGGCTGTTCGTCATCAGCATGATGAGCAGCAGCAAGGGCGGCGTCGAGAAACCCTGAACGATGCCGGACCAGACCAGCGCCTTCATCGGATTGAAGCCGAGGAAGTTGAGGCCGGCGGCGATCGCCGTAAAAAATCCGATGGCGAGATAAAATTTGGGCGCCTCTTGAGCCCGGGCGTGCAGGCTGTTTTTCCAGCCGATGGCTTGTGCCACATCATAGGCAGCGCCGGTGGTCATGATAGGAACCGCTAGGAAACCGACGCCGATCACGCCTGCGGCGAACAGAACGCTTGCGGCCTGGCCGGCGAGTGGGCGCAGCGCCTCCGCGGCTTGCGCGGCCGTGTCGATATCGTGGTGGCCCGCCTTGTAGAGCGTAGCACCCGTCGACAGGATGATGAAATACATGATGAGATTTGAAAACATCATGCCGATGAGGATGTCCCGGCGCGAGCGGCGGAGTTCGCCGGCGGTGGCGCCCTTCCTTTGCCTGAGCGTCGTTCGCCCTTGGGCAATCTCCTCCTCGACCTCCTCATTGGACTGCCACGTGTAGAGATAGGCGGACAGCGTCGTGCCGATGATAGCGACCAGGATCGACAGGAACTCGCGATTGAATTCGATCCTCGGAAGCAGCGTCCCGCGCAGCACCGCCGCGGCGTCCGGCTTGGCCAGAATGGCGGCACCGACATAGGCGAGCAGCGCCAGCGCCAGCCAGCGAAAGATGTTGCGGATCAAAGTGTAGGAGCCGAAAACCTGGAGGGCGAAGATGAGGGCGGCGACGAACAGCACGATCAGCGGAATGGGAAGCGGCACGAATATGTTGATCGCCGCCGCCATTCCACCAAGATCGGCCGCTGCCTCGATGGTGTTGCCGACGAGCACACCCAACAGCACCGACCAGAGCAGCCACCGCGGGTAGAAGTCCTTGATGACGTGGAACAATCCGCGCCCCGACACCTGGCCGAGCTTCGACGACAGATAGACGACCGCGTACATCATCGGCAACGTCACCGGAGCCGTCCAGAGCAGGTCGGGTCCGAAACGGGCGCCGGCACTGGCATAGGTGCCTATCGCGGAACAATCGTCGTCGGCCGCCCCTGTTATCAGGCCGAGGCCGAGCGCTCGTCCTATGCCGCCTTTGCCCTCCTTCGGTGGGATGGAATGATCGGAACCGGCCTGCCTCATTGCGACCGGACCGGGTTGCGAACGAAAGACGCGGCCTGCCATGCAATAATGGTAAGGATCGGTCGCGGCGCTGGTCTCATTTTGCTTCCTTCCACAACTTGCCCAAACCCGGCGTGCCATGACTTGTTCCGCGACGACCGGACAGGGGTTTTGTCTCAGGCAAAAAAGTTCGGGTTGACCGCTTCCGAACGCGAAGCGACTATCCGTTCGAGGCGAAGATCGCAGGAGGAAATGCAATGGACGAGCCCGGTCAGTGGCGCCACATGTCGAGCGCGCCAAGGGACGGCAGCAGAATCCTTGTCACGGTTCGGCCGTCCGAACAGGGTCCGGCCGAGGTCGACATGGCTTACTGGGCCCGCGCCGATCAGTTCGGCAGCGAAGGCTGGCGCGCCTCCGACTCGTCTCCAGGACGCATCGTCGAATATGCCGAACCCGAACTGAAATGCTGGATGCCGCTGCCGTCGGCCAATCTCAGCAAGGGATCGATGCCGAGCCCCTGGGAGGGCGAAGATGTGCCGCTGGTGGATGGCTCCGGGATATGAGCTAGCGGGAAGGTAGTTTTGATCGCTGGCTGGACAGCGCCTCCCTCTGTCCTGCCGGACATCTCCCCCACAAGGGGGGAGATAGGCAGCTTCACTGTCGGCCCTCAGAACAGGAATGCAGCTGTAGCGGGGTTCGGGCCGGTGCGGCCGTCGGGCGAATCCATGCCCCGGATAAGCTCGAGGTCCTTCGCTTCCAGCTCGAAATCGAAGACATCGAAATTGGCGGCGATGCGGTCCTGGTGGATCGACTTTGGAATGACGATCAACCCTTCCTGAAGGTGCCACCTGACGATCGTCTGCGCCACCGACTTGCCGTGTTTCCTGGCGATGCTTTCAAGCGTCGGATCGCTCAACAGCCGGCCGCTGCCCAGCGGGCTCCAGCTCTCGATGCGGATGTTGTGCCTGTCGTGGAATTCACGTTTGTCACGCTGCTGGAAGCGGGGGTGGAGCTCGATCTGGTTGACGGTCGGCGTGACGCCGGTCTCGCCGATGATCCCTTCGAGGTGGTCCTGGTTGAAGTTCGAAACGCCGATCGACTTGATTCGGCCTGATTGCCTGAGTTCGATCAGCGTCTTCCAGGCCTCGACATATCTGTCCTGGCTGGGCACCGGCCAATGGATCAGGAACAGGTCGATCTGTTCGATGCCGAGCTTGCTCATCGTTTCGTCGAAGGCGCGCAAGGCGGCGTCGCGCTGATGCGCGCCGTTGCGCAGTTTCGAGGTGATGAACAACTCGCTTCTCGGGACGCCGGCCGAGCGGATCGCCTGCCCCGACACCTTCCTCGTTCTGATAGCCTTCGGCGGTGTCGATCAGCCTGTAGCCGGCCTCGATTCCCCAGCGCACCACCTTGGCGGTGATGGCTGGATCGACCTGCCACACGCCGAGGCCGATTTGCGGAATGGCGGAGCCGTCGTTCAATCTGATTTGTTCAGGTCTATTCAGGGTAATCTGTTCAGGCATGTTCAGGTCCTTCTGCATCGTTCCGCCCGGCGCAGGCTCTATCTAGTCTGAATGGCCGCCAAAGCCAGTCGATATCAGGAGAATGTGAGGAGACGGACGTGAAGCGCTGATCCTCCGCTTCGGGCCGACAGCTCTCTGTGACCCACGAGCTCCAGGGAACTCTATGCAGGACGACCCCACTATCGCGGATTCTGTGGTATTCTGTGAGCTATCCGAGGAGGCGACTGCGTTGACCAACAGCTTGGAAGCCGAAGGGGCAAGAGACTGGTCGCCCCTGCTGGTCGCGGCAGAACAAGGCGATGCGGAGGCGGTTCGATCGGAGTTGGCGGCTGGCGCCGACATCAATCAGTCGGACGACGGCGGCTGGTCTGCACTTCACCTTTCAGCCCTCAATGACCGCACAGCTGTGGTGGAGGCGCTGATCGAAGACCCGGAAATCGACGTGAATTCCAGAAACAAGTGGAAGAGCACGCCCTTGAGCCTTGCGTCGGCCAAGGGACATTACGCGTGTATCTCAGTCCTCGTGAGACACCCCCAAATAGAGATCAACGCGCGAGCTGACTACTACGGCAGAACGGCTCTTATCGAGGCGGCGAAGAACGGGCATCTCGAAGTCGTCAAGTTGCTCGTGGAGAATGGCGCGGAAGTAAATCTGACCGACAAGACGGGGAGAAACAACGCGCTCATCGAGGCTATCAAGGGGCGGCACTACGAGATCGCGGAATACCTGCTGGATTCTGGGAAAGTGAGCTTTATCAACAAAGAGATGAGGCTAAACGCCCTGATCTGGGCTGGCAGCTGCCACAACCCTCAGCTTATCGAAAAGCTGGAAGCCGCGATCCACAGTTTCTTCAACGGCAAATAAGGGCCTCGCCCTTACTGTCGCGGGGCGCGTCCGTATCTCCCGTGACGTCGACACGCTCGATGGCGCAAACGGCCCCGCGGCGCTTCACAAAAATTATTCAACCAAACAGTTGATTATCTCAAAGCGTGTGTCTATATTCAACTACATGGTTGAATTAGAGACACCCCAGATGGACGCGGTTTTTCACGCCCTTGGCGACGCCACCCGGCGGCACATGCTTCGCGATCTCGCCGATGGCGAGAAAACGGTAAGCCAGCTGGCGGAACCCTTCGCGATGTCGCTCGCGGCGGCCTCCAAGCACATCAAGGCGCTGGAGAACGCAGGGCTTATTCGTCGAGAGGTGAGGGGCCGCACGCATCTGTGCCGACTAGCCCCTGGACCGCTGGCCAGCGCCCATCAGTGGCTCAGCTTCTACGAGCGCTTCTGGACCGGTCGTCTCGATGTTCTCGAACGCCTTCTTCGCGAAGAGGACGCACGCAAAGCCCAGGATGAGTCCAGGAAATCGCCCAATCCGAAAGAAGGAGACGAGCAATGAACCAGATGAGAAGCATCGACGCCTATGGCGCGCTGAGCGAGCCCGCCACGTTCACCATCCAGCGCCTCTTGCCCGGCCCCATCGAGCGCGTCTGGGCCTATCTCACCGAGAGTGACTTGCGCCGGCAATGGATGGCCGCGGGCCAGATGGAAATGAAGGCCGGCAGCTCGTTCGAATTGGTCTGGCGTAACGACGAGCTGACGGACCCGCCTGGCCAGCGACCCGCGGGCTTTCCCGAAGAGCATCGGATGGAGGGTCGGATCACCGAACTCGATCCGCCGCGCAAGCTTTCCATCACCTGGGGAAACACCGGCGGCGTCTCCTTCTTGCTGGAGGCGAAGGGTAGCGATGTGCTGCTCACCGTCGTTCATCGCCGCCTGCCGGAACGTGCAATCCAGCTCAACATCACGGCCGGCTGGCACATACACCTCGACCTGCTGGCCGCCCGCCTGGCGGGCAAGACGCCGACCTCGTTCTGGGACGGCTGGAGCCGCCTGCGGGAAGAATACGACCGCCGCCTGCCGGCCTGATGTAACTCGCGGCGGCCATCCCTGAGGTCGCCGCCAGCAACACGAAGCAACGCTGAAACGATGAAACGTGCTTGCATCCCGCAAGCCTGATGGAGGAAGTCATGCGCAAATTGATCGCTGGAATGAAGATTTCCGTCGACGGCAAGATGGAGGGACCCGAGGGTTACGCCGATTGGGTCGACGCGTGGTCGGACGAATACGGCCTGACGCCGCAAATCGACGCTTGCCTGCTTGGCAGCGTCATGTATGCCGGCTACGAGCGCTACTGGAGCGCCATCCAGAACGAGCCCGACAAGCCGCTGCCGATGACCGGCAAATTGCCGAAGCCGGCCGAGCTCGAATGGGCCCGCTTCGCCGCGCAGACCCCGCATTATGTGCTGTCGAACACAATGACTTCGGCGGCCTGGCCAAAGACGCGCTTCGTGCGGAATTTCGAGGATATCGCTGCACTGAAACAGCAGCCCGGCAAGGACATCTACCTTATGGGCGGCGCCCGAATTACCGCGAGCCTTATCGATGCCGGGCTGGTCGATGAGCTCAGGCTGATCGTCTATCCGCTGCTCGCCGGTGAAGGAAAGCCGCTGTTTGGGACGGCGAAAAATCGTCGTGGGCTCGAACTGCGCAAGGTCGAACAGCTTTCGGACGGCCGCGTCGGGCTGGTCTATGGGATCGGCTAAGCGCGTCGCGTTCGATCGGCCTCATGCGACGCGCTTTTTGCGCGGCATGCATTAGCGCCAAGGTCAGGCAACGACGCCGCGGCAGGCCCAGGCGACATTGGCAAAGGACCTCGGGCCGTCGGGCCGGCCGGCCTCATAGGCGTCGCGCATGGCGGCGTCGGTGCGCGCCCGCTCTTCCGGGTCGAGCGCGGCCACATACTTGCCGAGCGGCCCTTCGCCGGCGGCAATCGGCGCCCAGTAATCATCGAAATTTTGGTAGTCCATGCGGATCATCAACTGGGTTTCCGTAACGTCGCGGAGACCCTGTTCGACAAAGGTCCGTTTCATTTCACCCGGCTGCATCATCGGCTGCGTGCAATAGCGGGCACGCAACTGGCGTCCGCCTTCACTGAGCACCGCCACGGTGTCGATCATCATGCGCATCCCCGGCGTGCCGCCGAGATGGTCCCATACCGTCGCCGCGACGACGCCGCCCGGCCGTACGACGCGGCGCATCTCGGCGACTGCCTTGCCGGCTTCGGGCACGAAATGGAGCACGAGCAGGGCCAGGGCACGGTCGAACGCGCCATCCTCAAAGGGCAGGGCGCAGGCATCCGCCTGACGGATTTTTATCCGCGGATCGGTGTTGCGCCGGATTGCCTCCTCGACGAAAACGGTCGAAAAGTCGATCGCCGCGACCTCACCGAGGTCAGCGGCCTTGACGAGCGCGAAGGTCAGGCTGCCGGTGCCGCATCCGACGTCGAGGATCTTTTCGCTGTCCTTGAGGCCCGCGAAGCCGATGAACAGCGGCGCGAGCTTTTGGCTCCAGCGGCCCATGAGCTGCTCATAGCCGGCAGCATGGTGAACGTTGAAACTTGAAGTCATCGAAGCCCCCTCCCAAAGCCGTATGCTAGACTTCGGCGGCCGCTGACGAAAGCCCACTTTTGGCGCGTGTTGGTTCGGCAGCCCGGAGCGCGCGAAGACATCGCCGGCCGGATTTGATGGCGCCGGCCAGCCAGCCTCCGTGGCCTCGACCACCTATTCGGCGGGTAGCCCGCGGCGCTTCCATTCGCTGCGCGGCACCGGATCTCCGACAAGGAAGGCGAAGGAAATGACTTTCGTCGCGTCCGGATCGACCTCGCAACGATAGCTCAAATCGTACCACTGCCCGTTGGCACGGAAGGCGGTCCTGGGAACTTGCATGATAGTGCCTTCCTTCAGCCTGAATGAACGCAAGAGGTCGGGAAAATAGGGGGGCGAGGCGCGGCGCAACTGTTCGCGCAATTCCGTGAGGCAGAGCTGACCGATCCGCACGGGGTGGGGTATATTGCCCATTGCGCTTGTCGCTATCGGATCACCGGTTGCTGCTTCCGAGAACAACGTCTTGGCTTGCTGAAGCTTCAAGGGTTTTTGCTCCTTGACGTTCGCTGGCTTGGGCTTAGGCGGCGCGGATGCGCCAGGCGACGGAGCCTGGTCTTTCCCCTCGACCGCTGTCACGGCAGGTGGCTGTGCAAGATCCTGGTTACTGGGAACTTGCGGCGCTGGCGGTTGTTCCGAACCATCCTCCGCACTGTTGCCGTCCAGAGACTTGCGAGGACCGGCGTCCTTCTCACCGAATTGGAAGACAGGTCTCTGCGCGGCGACCTCACGGCTCGCCGGGGTCTCGATCTTGGCTTCCGGCTGCTTTTCCGGCTTGGGCGGTTCAGCGGGGGACGGAGGTTTGGTTTTTTCCGGCGGTTTAGGCGGCGGCACGATATCCACTGCGATGGGCTGCTCCTTCTGCGGCTGCGGGGGCGACAGCGGCAGTGCGGACAAAAGAAGCGCGGCGGCGAGCAAATGCGCGACCGCGGAGGCAGGCAAGGCCCACCCGAATACCCGGCGCTGATCCCGTATGTCGTCTCTCATCGTGACCGGTGTGTGGAATGAAATATTGGCGGCATCAAGCATCGATGCCGCCAGACGTAGAAATAACCCGTTGCGAATCGAAAAGTCGGCGGCTGCAATGCGGCGCGGCATCCAATCGTGTGGCGTCGGCGTCCGCGCAGGGGACCGGGCCAGCAGCGCATGCATCAAGTCGTCATTTCAGGCGGCTAGCAGGCACGCCCTCCCGGTACGGTGTCGCCGGTTGAAATCACAGGGAAACCGATAGCCCGCCGTCAACCGCCAGCACGTGCCCGTTGACGTAAGCGGCAGCGTCGGAGGCGAGAAACACCACGGCTCCGCCGAGCTCCTCAGGCTGGGCCCAGCGGCCCGCGGGGGTTCGTGCCTCGACCCATTTGGTGAAGGCCTCGTCGTGCATAAGTGCGGTGTTGAGCTCGGTGGCGAAATAGCCGGGGGCGATGGCGTTGACGGTGATGCCGTGACGGCCCAGCTCAGCGGCAGTGGAGCGTGTCAGCCCGTGCAGGCCCGCCTTTGCCGCCACATAGGCGTGAATGGTGGGGCGGCCAAGGATCGCTGCGACCGATCCGGTGTTTATTATGCGCCCGAACTTGTTTGGCAGCATCAGGCGCACCGCGTCGCGCATCATGCGGAAGCAAGCCGACAGATTGACGGCAACCACATGGTTGAAATCCTCGTCCTGCCATTCGACCAGCGGTTTCCGATGCTGGATGCCGGCGTTGTTGACCAGAATATCGAGGCGGCCGTGGCGTTCGACGATTCCTTCGAGCGACGCCCTTGAGATCGCCGCGTCGGTGACATCGAACGGCAGGGCTTCTGCACCGATCCTTTCGGCCGCCACGGAAAGGGCGGCCACGTCGCGGGCATTGACGATCACCGTCGCACCGTTTTCGGCAAGTGCCTTGGCCATGGCAAAACCAAGACCACGCGAGGCACCCGTGACCAATGCGACACGGCCCTTGAGCGAGAACAATTCCGGCATTGAGATCCCCTATGAAAAGGGCGGGAGTTTCCTCCCGCCCAAAAGCGCTATTTGGCGACGCAGGTGTCGGCTGTCTCCGGAGTGCAGACATCGAGGCCCGTGTAGGTCGGGTCGGCCGGCGGAGCCTTGCCCTCCTTCATGTCCTTCAGCGCCATCATCGTCTTGTAGCCCATCTCGAACGGCCGCTGACCGACCTGGCCAAGGGAGAAACCTTCCTTCATCTGGTCGATCTGTACCGGAAGCGTGTCGGCAACGACAAGGGCCAGGGCTTTCGAGGCGATCTTGTCCTTGTACGGTGCGACCGCGGCGCGGTTGGCGTCGGGAATGAACTGCGGGAAGCCACCGGTTGGGACGAATGCGTCGAGGTTCGGGTTTTTCGCCATGATATCCTCGAACTGTTGCACCGAAAGCGGGAAATCATCGTTGGTGTAGAGCGGACAGCCTTCGATTTCGGTCCAGCCGTTCTGGCCCGTCAGCCGATCCCCGGGCGAGGCCGCCGATTTGGTGCCCGAAAGCGTATCGCGAATGCCCTGCATGCGCTCGTTGTGGTTGGCCGCCGCGGCGCCGCCGGACTGGATGCAGATCGTGCCGCCTTTGGGCTTGATCTGCATGACAAGCTTGGCGAGGTTCTCGCCGATCTCATAATTGTGCGTGCCGATATAGGCAACGCGCAGATCCTTGTTTTCGGGCAGGAGATCGGAGTCCCAGGTGAGGACCGGGATGCCGGCTTCCTTGGCGGCCTGCAGCGCAACCGCCATCGCGGCGGCGTTCGATGGCGACACGGCGATGCCGTCCACCTTCTTGGCCACGAGATCCTGCACGATCTGCACCTGCTCGTCGCCACCACCATGCTCGCCGGGGCCGATATACATGCACTCCACGGCGCCATTGGATTCGGCCTCGGCTTTCTTGCAGCCGTCGCGTGCCTGGTCGAAGAAAGGATTGTTCATGTTCTTCGGCACCAGGGCGAAGGTGTATTTCGCCTGGGCGCCGGAAACGGCAAGCACCATTGCGCCAAGCGCGACGGCGGCCGTCAGCAGATGTTTTTTCATGTGACGTTCTCCTCCTTGGTGTGATGTCCCGCAAGCCTCCCGCCGGCGGGTTTCTAGCGGCGTTTTTTGGGCATCAAGACTGCCAGCGACGCGGCGAGAATCGATTTGCCGCCCGTTTGCATGCCCAAGAGAACCGCAAGAACGATGAAGGCGCCGACGAAGGCACCCTGCCAGTTTGAATCGATGCCGGCCATCAGCAGCGCATTCCTGATCACCTCGAGGAAGGCCGAACCGATGATCGCACCGAAGGCCGTGCCGGCGCCGCCCATGAGGCTGGCGCCGCCAATGACTGTCGCGGCGATAACGCGCAGTTCGTAGCCCTGGCCCATGGCATTTATAGCCGAACCGTTATAGCCGAGGAGCAGGAGCGAGGCGAGCGCGGCGGTGAAAGCTGAGAAGACATAGGCCTGGAATTTAATCCAGTTGACCGGAACGCCGGTGAGCCGTGCCGCCTCCTCATTGCCGCCGATGGCGAAGAGATGCCGGGCCCAGGCTGTGAAGTTGAATACGAAGCCGACAATCAGGGCCAGGATCACCATGGTCCAGAACTGTGACGACAGTTCTGGTATCCAATGCGGTGCCCAGTCGTTCGGACCATGCCGCGGCCATTTCCACTGACCGATTGCCTTCACGATCGGAGCATCGGGCCCGAACTGGTAGAGCATCTGGTTGGCCGAGAATACGACCGCCAGCGAGCGCGCGACGGACAGCATGCCGAGGGTGACCACAAAGGACGGCATCCCGACATAGGCGACAAAGAATCCGTTGACCGCGCCACAGGCCAGACCGGAGAAAAGGCCCATGGCGAAGGCGACGTACCAGGGATAATGCCAGGTGAGGAACAGGCCGGCGACGATGACCACGAGACCCATGACGGAGCCGACCGACAGATCGATACCGCCGGTGATGATGACGATCGTCATGCCAAGTGCCATGATGCCGAAAGGTGCGAAGTTGCGCGTCACATTGGCGACGTTTTCAGAGGTGCCGAAGCTCGGCTCCATCGCAGTCATCAACATGACGAGCGCGATGAGCGCAATCATCACCCAGAAGGGCTGACTTGAAATCACACGTTGGAGAACTGTTTTTTCCTTGGTCGGGACGAAATCCGACATGGCCGGCCTGCCATGTTCTTCGACTGAGCCCTGAACGCCAACTGACTCCTGAACACTATTCGCCACGGATGGCCCCCGTTATCAGTCCGGTGATTTCCTCGGGCGATGTTTTGTCGGCTGGCTTGTCGGCAACTTTCGAGCCCCGCCTGAGGACGATAATGCGATCTGCCACGGCGAACACGTCAGGCATTCGGTGACTGATCAGCATGACGCCGACTCCTTGTGCTTTGAGGCGTCGGATCAGTTCGAGTACTTCCGCCACCTGGCGCACCGAGATGGCGGCCGTTGGTTCGTCCATCAGCACCAGCTTGGCATTTGAAAGCCGGGTCCGCGCGATGGCGACCGCCTGGCGCTGCCCACCCGACATCTTCCTGACGAGGTCGCGCGGCCGGGTTTCCGATTTGAGTTCCTTGAACAGCGCTGCCGAGCGATCGATCATCGCCTGCTTGTCAAGAATCCTGATCGGCCAGAAGCCCTTCTTGATCTCGCGCCCCAGAAAGACGTTCTGCGCGGCCGTCAGATTATCGGCGAGCGCCAGGTCCTGATAAACAACTTCGATCCCCTTGGCGCGGGCCTGCACGGGCTGGTGGAAGTGGCACACCTCGCCCTCGACTACAATTTCGCCGTCGCTCGGAGGAAAATTCCCGGCCACAGTCTTGACTATCGTCGACTTGCCGGCGCCGTTGTCCCCCATCAGACCAACGACTTCGCCTCGCTCCACCTGGAAGCTGACGTCGGTCAGGGCCTGGATAGCCCCGAAATTCTTGGAGACGTGGCGAACCTCAAGCACCGGCATCGCGGTCCTCCCGGGACAACATTTTATCGGTCTTGTCCCTGGTCTATGCACAGCAGCTAATCAGCGAAACGTATTCAACACAATCATTTATTAGGTCAGGCATTTATTAGGTCAGGCCTCCCGGCAGTGACACGCGTCGTCTTAGGCCGTGACCTTGTAGCTGCTGCAGAACACCGAGGGCTCGGCCGGTCCTTAAGACAATCACCAGGCGATCCTCAGGCTTGCGCCGCTTCATATCCGTTTCGGGTGAAATGAGTAGGCGTTTTGCGAGCGGTGCCAACGCCTCGGGTATGGAGCGCGGCAGAACACGGTTTGCGTCATTCAAACACACGAGGACAGTGGCCAAGCCTGTCCCTAGCGTGCGTCGGCCAGAGCGCACGTCAGGAGATGAACCCGCATTCGGGGGAGGCGAGGGTCAAGTATTGAAAATCCGCTCCTTGCCGGCGCTGCACGAGAGGGATATTCGGTCATGAATTTCAAAGGTTTGATCAAGCGTGCCGAGACAGTGGAGAGAGCGTTCAAGGAGCTCGAAACCGATTTGGCGGATGCGTTTAGCGAATGTCTCAATGTGGACGATCAGTCGCCGTTGAACGACGTCACTGTGCCGGATGAGACGGTATCGGATGAGAATCTCGCGACAACGGATGACAGCTCGCAGCTCGAAGCCAATGCGGACGCCTTCGAGACCGCACGACGGCTGTCCCCCCATACGCAAACCCGGCTGGCTGCCTTAAATGCGGTCGATGGGCTCTTTCACGACGCGCAGGAGTATCTGGGGGAGATCAATGCGAAACTGTCGGAGATCGCGACCTCGCATCATCTGACGGGCGAATTCCTGAAACTGCTTCACGGCGACATTCTTCGCGCCAACGAATTGGAGCTGGCAAATACCGGCCTGACCGCGCAGCAAAGGGTGCTGTCCGAACAGCTCCACGATGCAACCAGAAAGCAGCGCGAGCGCGACAGCGCTATCGAGGCCCTGCAGCAGCACGAGGCGAGCCTGGTCGAGGACAAGGAAGCACTCCGCGGCGCGCTGGCTGCGGCAAGGCTGGAACTCGTCGTCGCAGGCAATGCGAGCGCAAAACGCGAGGCCGAGTTCGGCGAGCTTGTCAAAACACTCTCGGCCAGAGCCGTCGAGGCCAACAGACGCTCGCGCGAGAACGAGATGCTGCGGGAGAAACATGTCAGCCTGTCGATCGACCTCGACAAGGCGCTGAAACGGGAGGCCGAGGCCCGGCACAGGCTGGACGAACTCTCGACTGTCCATGCCAATGATGCCGCGCAGCTTTCGGAACTGCTGGCCGCGCTTGGCAAGAGCGAGAAAGAGGAGATGCGGCTGCAGAAATCGCTCGATATGGCGCAGGCAAAGCTATCGGAAATAACGGAAGCGGCCCGCATCAGGGACGGTGACAGGGAAGCCGAACTTGCACGCAGTGTCGCGGAGATGACCGGCTTGCGTTCTGAAATCGAGGATCTTCGATCGCGACTGGAGGCCGCCTCCAACCACAACAGCGAAGCCGCCAGCGAGATCGCCAGGCTCAAAGCCCAAGCGAGCGACGCGGTGGCGGAAAAGCAAATTGTCGAGCAAAAATTGTCCGCCCTCACGAAGGAGAGCGAAAACGACAAGATGAATCTTTCCGCGGTCAGCGCGAATTTTTCGCAGCTTTCCCTGCAGCAGGCATCCGAACAGATACAGTTCGACGTCCAGCGGCAGGAATGCGAGGATCTGCGAGCCGAAGTCGCGTCGCTTCAAGCCCGGGTCAAGGACCTGTTGCCCTATGAGCGGCTCCACAAGGCCACCAACGCCAGACCGCGTGAAGACGGCGTGGTCGAGATCACCGCCGCGGTGGCGGAGAAGGCCCGCGCCAGCAGGCGGCGCCTCCGCCTGCGCGCTGCTTCGTAGCTCAGGCGCGGCTGTCTGAAGTTCGACTGGTGCGAAGCGAACATCCGTCGATGGAAGCGATCCTTGGGGCTGGCCTCCCCTGCGTCAGGCTGCAATAGTGCACGCCGGTGAGGCGGAGGGGGCTGAGCATGCGGCTATTCACAAACCGGAATCACCTCCGGTGGAGGATGTTGGCCTTCATCGCCGTCATTACGCTTTCGCCGAAAGCGGCGTCGGCCGACACCATTACACCCGACAGGATCGCCGCGGCCATTGCGAAGCTCGAATTACTGGCCGAAGGCGTCGTCGCGGATGGTAGCGTACCTGGTCTCGCCATCGGTGTCGTGCACGGCGACGAGGTGATCTTCCTCAAGGGTTTTGGGAATCGCGAGGCCGGCAAGCCGGAGGCCGTCGACGCCGACACGGTGTTCCAGATCGCCTCGCTCTCCAAGCCTGTCTCCGCCACGGTCGTGGCGGCGCTGGTCAGCGGGGGGATCGCTTCGTGGGATTCGAAGATCGCCGACCTCGATCCGGCTTTCCGGCTCGCCCAGCCCTATCCGACCAGCGAACTCACGGTCCGCGACCTGTTTGCGCACCGCAGCGGGCTTCCCGGCACCGCCGGCGACGACCTCGAGGACATCGGCTATGACCGCGCGGAGATCCTGCGCCGGCTGCGGTTCGTGTCGCCGTCATCGAGCTTTCGTGCGGGCTATTCCTACAGCAATTTCGGACTGACCGAGGGTGCCGTCGCGGCCGCGAAGCCGACGGGTAAATCATGGGAAGAGGTCGCCGAAGAGAAGCTCTACCGTCCGCTTGGAATGGCCTCGACCAGCTCCCGTCATTCGGACTTCATCAAGCACGCCAACCGCGCCGAGCTTCACGCCAAAATCGATGGCGCCTGGACCGCGAAAGTCCAGCGCTATCCGGATGCGCAGGCGCCAGCAGGCGGCGTCAGTTCCACCGCACGCGACCTCTCGCAATGGATGCGCCTTGTGCTCGGCAACGGGGTCTATGCCGGCAAGAGACTCATTGCCGCCGATGCGCTGGAACAGACACATATTCCCTTGACGGCTCGCGGCAAGAATCCCGTCTCAGGAGGCGAGGCCTTCTACGGCCTCGGCTGGAATATCGAATTCGGCCGGCACGGGCTGATCTGGGGTCACGCGGGCGCCTTCAGCACCGGCGCACGCAGCCTGGTGATGCTCTTCCCCGAGGAGAAGCTTGGCATCGTCGTCATCGCCAACGCCTTTCCGACAGGCGTGCCGGAGGGGCTGTCCGACAGCTTCGCCGATCTCGTTTTCGACGGAACGCTGGGGAAGGATAAGGTAAAGGCATGGAATAATATCTATGCGAGCATGTTCGGCCCGGTGATTGCGGCGGCCGAGGCCACCTATGCCGCGCCGCCCTCTCCAGCAAGTCCGGCCGAGCCGGCCAGTGCCTATGCAGGCCGTTACTTCAACGATTTCTTCGGCGATGCTATTGTATCGGGCGAAGGAGACACTCTTGTCCTCAAGGTCGGGCCTGCCGGCGCGCGGTCGTATTCGCTGAAGCATTTCGACCGCGACCTCTTCGTGACCTTCCCCGATGCCGAGATGCCGGACAGGCCCTCGGCCGTCAGCTTTGCCGTCGGCCCCGACGGCAAGGCGTCGGCCATCACCGTCGAATTTCTCGACGACAATCATCTCGGCACGCTGCAACGCGTGGGAGATTAGAGCACTTCCAGGAAAGTCCGGAGCGGCTTTCCGTCCATAATTGCGTAAAAACAGATATTTGGAGCGGGTCAGCGACTATCAAAAGCTGAACCGCTTTAGGTCAAAATTCAATCAGCTGGCTGCCGCCAACAGCCGAGATGGTCAAAAAGCAGTCAAGCTTATTATGGTAGGGATCGCCGATAGCGGATTCGACAAATCATGCAAAGACCGACTAACGAGATCAGTCGGCTTTCGTCCCAAATTGGAGACCAGCAGGTGGCCTGGGTGCAGAATTGGGTCTGGCTAGTTAATTGGAACCCGCTGATCGATGAACTCGGTCACATGGCTGGCGAGGCCCTTGATGTCGGATTGCGTAGGATTCTCGAAGACGAGCTCAAAGAAACCGATACAGATGCATCTCCACAGCGATGGGCATCGTGCCATTTCGATGGTCCCCGACCGATTGCCGCTTTGTTCGGAATTGATCAAGGAACAGACATTTTACTCGTTCGGATCGAGGTGCCAGACAACCT
This sequence comes from Mesorhizobium sp. M0598, assembly GCF_040320865.1. NCBI lineage: Bacteria > Pseudomonadati > Pseudomonadota > Alphaproteobacteria > Hyphomicrobiales > Phyllobacteriaceae > Mesorhizobium > Mesorhizobium sp. M0598. The sequence goes on from NZ_JAMYQL010000016.1 coordinate 72,585, forward strand.
TTCTGTACGCGCCGAGACAACACTTGATCTGATGAAGTCATACGCGTTTGTGGCGCTTGACTGATCGTCCGCAATGGGGTCGAACCTGGTCGTTGAGTGTTTGGCTCGTTCTCAACTCAAAGGCGCCGGGCCGAACTGGAGCAGTTTGAAGCAATCGCCGCTTCCTGACTTCAACTGCGTCAGGAAGGGTTTCGACCGGTCGAGCCATTCCTGGTGCGATCTGGCATCGGCTTCGATTTCATTGGCCGGTGCAAGCTTGACGAAGCCGCGCCCCGTGCTGAAAAGCCAGCACGCGCGGGCGAGAAACCGCCTGCTGCGCTGGCGCAGGAGGTCGGCATCATAAAAGACGTCGAGCACCTCCTGCTTGATCTTCCGTTCCTTTTCGGGATTGGCGATCGCAACCTCGATCGGCTCGCCGCCGATTGCATCCTGCAGGTCCTTGTAATCCAGAGCGATCTGGGTAGTGGCATATTTGATGTCGCTCTCGTCCCGGACGATGTTGAACCATAGCGTTGGGTTGAGCTCGTTGACAACGAACGATGCTTCGAAATCGCGTGACAGATTGAGAATATCGAACCCCTGAACATCGACGTCGCGCTCGACCAGAAGGATCTGCGAAACCTGCTTGGCGAGCCCCGTTCCCTGGGCGCTGACAGCGGCGTTGTCACCGCCGAGTTCCGGACTGACATAGGCGCCGCCATCATCCAGCAGCGCGTCGAATTCGCCGAGGGCCTCCACGACAGCGCTGCCGCGGGCAACACGCGCCGCCAGTTTGGCGAGAACCTGCTGGAGCTCCGCTTCGCGTTTGCGCTGGTCCTGATAATTCTGCTGGAAAAAGAAGATGAACAGGGACACGCCAATCCCGATCAGGATCACGCCCAGCTGCGAAAAGATATTGCGATAATATTCCAGCAGCTTTTCACGATGGCGTACGTCGTCACGCACACTGTGCGCCACGCGAAGATTGACGATCAGCGAAACGACCAGGAGCCCGGCACCGACCAGGATCAGACCGCCGATCAGCAGGTAGCCATGCCGTGAGTTGAAGTCCATTCCTTTGCCGCGCTCCCCGAAACCCCAGACGGGCGCAGACTAATACCATTCCGCTTCAATACACATACGTTTCCTAGGAACGCCGGCGACAGATCCCCGCTGGTCGGCCACTGTTTCTTACAGCCAGGACTATGCTCGCCATCCGCCTCGTTTCGTGGCGGTCTTCTCGCGGCCGGAATTCAGGCCGCGTGCTTGGAACCAATGAAGGGCGAGACTGTTCAGCTATGACTTTGATACGACGCCGACGTGCCCGGCCGGCTGGGCATGCGGCGATCTTGAGGAGTTCTCATCATGAAGATTTCGTCCAGATTTCGTTCAGTCGCAGTTGCCGTCATCGCTGCGGCGGCAGTTAGCTTTGCCAGCGTCGCGCATGCCGACAGCGGTACGATCCGCTTCGCCGTCTACAAGGCGGCCTTCTTCATCGGCGGCTCCGGAGGCGAGGGCACACTGACCTTCCATGGTCGCCGATATCCGATCTCGGTCGGCGGCATCTCGGGCGGCCTCGCCTTCGGCGCCTCCAAGACCTATTTCAAAGGTACCGTGCGCCACATACGCCGCGCCCGGGATGTGACGGGGGTGTACGGTGCAGCGGGCGGTGGCGGCGCGCTCGGCAAAGGAGCCCAGGTGATCGTCATGACCAATGACAAGGGTGCCCAACTCGAACTCACGGGCAGGCAGGTAGGCCTGCAAGTCAATGCCGATCTCAGCGGTATGAGCATCTCGCTGAAATAAGGACAGTCACTGCATTCGTTATTCCTTGGATGGGCCGGATTTGGCCGCTCCAAACCGCAGCCCATCCATCAGCAGCGACACCAATCGGCGCGAGCGATCGCGCCAGTCCTTGGTGTCCGGGGCCGAATAGATGCCGCCCAGCGCATGCAGCACGTCGGAGGCATCGACATCGCCGCGGATCGAGCCGTCGGCGACCGCGGCATCGATCAGCCGCCGCAAGGCGAGCGTCACCCTGCCGGAAACGTCGGAGAACAGGGTTGAGTTGGTCGTGAGCAGGATGCGCAGGCTTGTCGACAGCCCGCGCTTGGTGGCGATGTAGTCGACGAAGCGCTGCATCCATTGTTCGAGCGCCATGTCGGGCGCATGATCGCGGGCGAGTTCGTCGGCCGCCTGGCACAGTCCTTCCACTTCGCGCCGATAAACCACCTCGACCAGGTGCTCGCGGGTTGGGAAATGCCGGTAGAGCGTGCCGATGCCGACGCCGGCCTGCCGCGCAATCTCCTCCAGCGAGGCATCGACGCCTTGCGCGGCAAAGGCTTTTGCCGCGACCTCGACCAGAGCATCGCGGTTGCGCTGCGCGTCGGCGCGCAGCGGCTTTGCAACGGCGGCTTCGGTTTTGTCTCCAGAAATGACGGGCGGCTCCGCGGCCAATTTTTTCTCCCCCGTTTCAAGAACGCAGACGCTTCCACCTTCGTTACGTCTCCGACAAATATAATCGCAAGTAAATATAATCACAGGATCGAATCTGGGCCGGCGTTCCGGCAGGCGAGGCATCTTGCCCGCCCCCGGTGCACGGCCCGTGGATGACGTCCGGTGGATGACGACGGAGGATATTTCCTCGCGGCCGGCACTCGTCATCTGTTCGGCCGATGCCGTGGGGCAAAAATGAGCCCATGTTGAGCACGATCCCCTCAGGATCATTGGACTGTCCTGCCCCTACAGACAGTTCAGAGAGCACCACCGGCTTGGGCCGGTGGTGCTTTTTTGTCTCCAGGCATGACGGCCGGCTGCCTGCCAATTTCCTCCAATTTTGATCATTTTCGATCCTGGGCTTGAACAGGGCGGAGCAGGCCCTTAGGTAATAAGCGGAGGCGCCTCCGATTGTGGAGCGCCTTTCTCATGTAATCACGGGATCGGGTATGTCACGTCTTTCGACCTCCCAAGCCGCAGCCCTCCCGGAGCTCGCGCCAAGTCGAACCGACCCCCTCTGCCCTGCCGGGCACTTCCCCCAAGGGGAAGATAGCCTTCACCTAGCCATAAGCTGACCTTGCCGCTCGCCGGCCGGGCACCAGATCATCCCCTCCCGCGTCAAGCAACTGGAGCCAGACGCCCCATGACAAGCAAAACCCGAACTCCAATCCAACTTCGAATCAACGGACATCGACATGAGCTGGAGGTCGAACCGCGCGTTACCCTGCTCGACGCCTTGCGCGACCATCTCGGGCTGACCGGCACCAAGAAGGGCTGCGACCAGGGCCAGTGCGGCGCCTGCACCGTTCATATCGACGGCCAGCGCGTGCTGGCCTGCCTAACGCTTGCCACTCAGGCTGAAAGCAGGGACATCACCACCATCGAAGGGCTTGCCGGGGAGGATGGCACGCTGCATGCGGTGCAGGCCGCCTTCCTCGAACAGGATGCCTTCCAGTGCGGCTATTGCACGCCGGGCCAGATCATGTCGGCGGTCGCCTGCATTCGCGAAGGCCATGCCGGCTCGGATGAGGAGATCCGCGAATACATGGCCGGCAATCTCTGCCGCTGCGGCGCCTATCCGCATATCGTCGCCGCCGTGCGCCAGGCGGCCATGGAGGCCGCGTCATGAGGGACTTTTCGTATCTCCGCGCCGGCTCCGTCGATGCAGCCCGTGAGGCAGCAGCACTTCCCGGCGCCATGCTTCTGGCCGGCGGCACGACGCTTGTCGATCTCGCGAAATGCGGCGTTGCCGAACCCGAGACCGTGGTCGACATCACCCATCTCAAAGGACTGGACACGATTGCCGTTGATGACCGGGGCGCCACGATCGGGGCGCTGGCCAGGATGAGCACCGTCGCCGACCATGCCGGTATCAAGAGCCGGTTCCCTGCCGTTTCGGAGGCGCTGTGGCAGGCGGCATCGGCGCAGCTGCGCAACATGGCGACGATCGGCGGCAATCTGATGCAGCGTACACGCTGCCCCTATTTCCGCGATCCGGCAAATTTCCCCGCTTGCAACAAGCGCTCGCCCGGCAGCGGCTGCTCGGCGATTGGCGGCGTCACCCGCGGCCATGCCGTGCTAGGCACCAGCGAGGCCTGCGTCGCCACCTATCCCGGCGACCTGGCGGTTGCACTCGTCGCCTTCGACGCGATCGTCCATCTCGGCGACCGTCAGATCGCCGTCGATGATTTTTTCCTGTTGCCGGGCAGCACGCCCGAAAGGGAACATGCGATCGAGCCCGGCGAGATGATCACCGCGATCGGCATTCCCGCTTCGGCGGCCGCCCGCCGCTCGACCTATCTCAAGGTCCGCGACCGCCAGTCCTATGAATTCGCCGCGGCAAGTGCCGCGGTCGGCATCGAATTCGAGGCCGACGGAAGGACGATCCGCGATCTGCGCGTCGCGCTTGGCGGTGTCGCCACCAAGCCATGGCGCGCCCTTGCCGTCGAAGAGGCGCTGAAAGGCAAAGTGCTCGAGCCGGAGGTCGTCAGGCAAGCCAGCCTGCTCGCCGTCGAGGGCACCGTCGACCATGGCGCCAACCACTACAAGATCGAACTGGCGCCGCGCGTCGTCGCCCGCGCCATCCTCAAAATGGGAGAAACGGCATGACCGTTCACGAGTTGAGAACAAGACCCGGCGATGCCAAACGCGGCGACGCTTCGGACGGTGCCGTCCTCGCCGACCAGGTCGGCGGCCGGCTGTCGCGCGTCGACGGCCCGGCCAAGATCACCGGTGCCGCCAAATACGCCGTCGAGCAGCAGCTCGAGGGGCTTACCCATGCGGTGCTGGTCGAGAGCACCATTGCCGCCGGCCGGGTGCGTTCGATCGACACGGCCGCGGCCAAGGCGTCGCCCGGCGTGCTGCTGGTGCTGACGCCCGACAATATCCTGCCGCTGAGAACCGCAACGGACTGGCTGGGCACGCCGCCGCCGGACGTCGCTTATTGCCCGCTGGCGCGCGACATCACCTTCAGCGGCCAGCATGTCGCGGCGGTGGTGGCCGAGAGTTTCGAGCAGGCGGTCGCCGCCGCGGCGCTGGTCAAGATCGCCTATGACGAGGCGCCGGCGATCGTCGACCTCAGCGATCCAAAGGCCGGCGACGGCATCCCCGTCGATGCGATGACCAAGGAATGGGGCGAGGCGGAGACAGCGTTCGCCTCGGCTCCGGTCAGGATCTGCAACGCCTACAACACGCCGCGCGAATACCAGGCGCCGATGGAGCCGCATGGCCTGATCGCAAAGTGGCAGGGCGACCAGTTGACGGTCTGGGAGCCGAGCCAATGGCTCGACGGCATGGCGCGGACCTATGCCGAATGGTTCGGCGTGCCGTTCGAGAATGTACGACTGGTCTCGCCCTATATTGGCGGCGGCTTCGGCTCCAAGGCGTTTGCCTATGGCTACGGCGCTGTAGCGGCAGTCGCCGCGAAAATGCTGGGACGGCCGGTGAAGCTGGCGGTCACCAGGCCGCAGACCTTCACCGCCTATGGCGGACGGGCGGCGACGCGCCAGACCGTGGCGCTCGGCGCCAACGCGGAGGGCCAGATCCAGTCGATCGTGCATCGCGGCGTCAACGAGACCTCGGTCGACGGCATGTGGGTCGAGCCGCTCGGCTCGGTCACCTCGGTCATGTACGCGACGCCGAATTTCTCGTCGCGGCAGAACGTCGTGCGGGTCAACACGGTGGTGCCGGGGGCATTGCGCGCGCCGGGCGAGAACCCGAGCGCCTTCGGCATCGAAAGCGCCATCGACGAGCTCGCCTATGAGGTCGGTATCGATCCGCTGGAAATCCGGCTCAGGAATTATGCCGAGCAGGATCCGCATGCGAAGAAGCCGTGGTCGACACGGCAGCTGCGTGAGGCCTTCGCGGCCGGCGTCGAAGCCTTTGGCTGGTCGAAGCGGAACCCCCGGCCGCGTTCGATGCGCGACGGCAACCAGCTGATCGGCTGGGGTGTCGCGGCAGGCACCTATCCGGTGCGGCGCGCCTATGGCGAGGCGGTCGTGCGCATTCTCGCCGACGGCTCGGTCGAGGTCGAAAGCTCATCGATCGACATGGGGCAGGGCACCTACACGATCCTGGCGCAGACCGCCGCCGAGGTGGTGGGCGTGCCGGCGGAAAACGTTGTCGTCAAGCTTGGCGATTCCCGCTATGCCCGTGCCGGCGTCACCGGCGGTTCGCGGCTGGCCGGGGTGATGACCGGCGCCGTCCACAAGGCGGCGAGTGCCGCGCTCGACCAGCTGATCGGGCTCGCCATCAGCGATCCGGCTTCGCCGTTCCATGCGCTGCAGGCCAACACGCTCGTCGTCGCCAATGGCCGCATCGCCTCGCCGCGCGGCAACGGCCCTGAGGTTTCGATCGCCGAACTGCTCAGCAGCGTCGGGCGCGAGCATATCGAGGCGAAGGGCGACACCATGCCGGCCAATTCGACGGTCGAGGACCGCTACAAGAACTACACCACCATAGCCATGGCGCTGCCACACACCGAGGGCGACTATTCCCGCCACAGCTGGTGCGCGCATTTCATCGAAGTCCGCGTCGACGAGGACTTTGGCACGGTTCGCGTCTCCCGCGTGGTGTCGGCGCTGGATTCGGGCCGGCTCTACAATCCCAAGCTCGCCGAAAGCCAATGGAAGGGCGGCATCATCATGGGCATCGGCCAGGCGCTGCTCGAGGAGGGCATCGTCGACCGCCGGCATGGGCGCATCGTCAACGACAATTTCGCCGACTATCTCATCGCCACCAATGCCGACATTCCCGACATCGAGGTGATCTCGGTCGGTATTCCCGATCCGCATTCCTCGGCGCTTGGCGGCAAGGGGGTCGGCGAGCTGGGCATTGTCGGCGTGGCGCCGGCGATCGCCAACGCGGTATTCCACGCCACCGGGAAAAGGGTGCGGGACCTGCCGATCACGCTGGAGAAGCTGATTTAGGCGGAGGTTGGGACTGTCGGCGCGTTGGCGATTGGCAAAAGCCGAGGTGACGACCGATCTCCCCGCCAGAGGCAGGGCAATCGCATTTGGATTCTTACGAAGATGGACCCCACCCTAACCCTCCCCACAAGGGGGAGGGAATGCTGCCGCGCGCCTTTAACTTCCCCTTTGGCGCCGAAAGGCAGGCAATTTGCCGAGGTCAGCGCCAACGGAAGTCTCCCTCCCCCTTGTGGGGAGGGGTTAGGGGTGGGGGTCCATCGTAGAGCGAAAGCCTCGGCTTTCCATCTGCGATAGCCCTGCCGCCAGAGGGGAGATCGGTAGCTTCAACGCTCTGCCTTTTTCAGGCTCACCACGACAGACTGAATGCAAGCTTGCCGAAATGCCGGCCGCCGGCCGCCATATGGGCGTAGGCCTCGGTCGCCTGATGCTGGCTGTAGACCGTGTCGATGACCGGATCGATACGGGCGGCGCCGATGGCCCGCGCCGCGTCGCGCAGGTCGGATACCGAACCGGTGTTGTTGCCCACCACCTTGAGTGCCTTGATGATGATCGGCAGCAGGTTCGTGGCGGCCTCGGCGCCGGTGACGAAGCCGATGGCGAACACCGTGCCGCCGGGCGCCGCGGCATTGATGGAGCGGGCGAAGGTCGCCGCGCCGCCGGTTTCGACGATCAGATCGGCGCCGAGCCCGTCGGTCAACTCGAGCACCTTGGCGTCCCAGTCCGGCGTCTCACGATAATTTATGAGATGATCCGCACCCAAGGCCTTGGCGCGCGCCAGCTTTTCGTCAGACGACGAGGTGATGATGACCGTGGCGCCGGCTGCCTTGGCCAGTTGCAGGGTCAGGATCGAGACACCGCCGGTACCGAGCAGGACGACGACCGACCCCGGCCCGGCATCGGCGGCGCGAAGCGCATTCCACGCGGTGGTGCCGGCGATCGGCAGCGTCGCTGCCGCTTCGAAGGACAGATGCGCCGGCATCGGCACAACGGCATTGGCCGGCAGCGCGACGTATTCGGCGAGCGAGCCGGGCAGTGTCAGCCCGCGCATCTCTCTGGTCTCATAAGGCCGCGGACGGCCGCCGATCCAGCGCGGTTTTGCATGGGCGATGACGCGGTCGTTGATGGCGAGCCTCGACACGCCCTCGCCGATGCCGACGATCTCGCCGGCGCCGTCGACGACCGGAATGAGCGGAAAGCTCGGACCTGGATAGTTGCCGCTCGCTATCGCGACATCGACAAAATTGAGGCTTGCGGCGCGCAGGCGGATCAGCACTTCGCCGCGCTGCGGTTCAGGCGTGGGAACGGTGGCCGCGCGAAACGCGTCCAGTCTCGGGGCAGTCAGTTCGATCGCTTTCATGTCTCACTCCGGTTGATGGCCGATTGACGGGCCGGGATTGAGTGAAACTAGCTGCTGCGCTATTGGTATATAATCCTTGGCTTTTACATTTGAGCTTTGCGCCTGATGCAGCAATCGCACGAACCGGCAGCATTGGTCGAAATGGCCGCCTTCGCGGCAATCGCCGAAGCACGCTCCTTCACCAAGGCGGCTGCTCGCATCGGCCGCGACGCGACGATCCTGTCGCGGCGCCTTGCCTCGCTGGAAGAGCGGTTGGGCGTGCGCCTGCTGCACCGGACGACACGAAGCGTGTCGCTAACCGAGGCGGGTTCGGAATTTCTCGTTCGCGTCCGCGCCATCCTGGCTGCGGTCGACGAGGCCGAGGCTGCTGCGTCGGCGCATGCCGGCGGCGGGCCGCGCGGCGTGCTGCGGCTGGCGCTGCCCGGCTCGTTCGGGCGCATGTGGATCGGCCCGCTGCTGCCCCAGTTTCTCGCCGAATTTCCCGACGTTCGTATCGAGGCCGAGTTCTCCAACCGCTTCGTCGATCTCGTCGCCGAGAATTTCGATGTCGCCGTGCGTCTCGGCGCGCTGGAGGATTCGCGGCTGGTGGCGCGCAAGGTCGCTACACGGCGGCGGCTGCTGTGCGCCGCGCCGTCCTACCTCGCCCGCCGGGGCACGCCGACTGCGCCGGAGGCGCTACTGGAACACAGCTGCCTGGGCTTCTCGGGTTTCCAGACCTTTCCGGCCTGGGAGATGACCGACAGTTCGGGCCGGCGCGTCAGTATCGAGGTCTCCGGGCCGCTGGTCACCGACGACGCCGAGGTGCTGGTCGAAGCCGCCGTGCAAGGCGTCGGACTGATGATGAGCACGGATTGGCTGGTCGGACGCGAGCTCGCCGACGGCCGTCTGGTGCCAGTGCTGGAGGACTGGACGCTTGCCGACGAGGGCGCCGTCTATGTCGTCATGCCTTCGGCCAAGGGGCAAGCCGCCAAGACACGTGCCTTCGCCGACTGGATCGGCAAACGCTTTGCGCCGGTCCCGCCGTGGCGGAGGTGAGGGTGCTGATCTCCCCCTCGAGGTGGGAGATTATGCGCTCAGCCGCCTCCGCCTCCACCACCCTGCTTGATGAAATGACCGAGCAGATCCATCGGCACCGGAAACACGACCGTCGACGAGCGCTCACCGGCGATGTCATGGAGAGCCTCGAAATAGCGTAGCTGCATGGCCTGCGGTGCTTCGGCCAGCATCTTGCCGGCCTCGACGAGCTTTGCCGCCGCCTGCTGTTCGCCGTCGGCATTGATCACTTTCGCACGCCGCAGCCGTTCCGCCTCGGCCTGCTTGGCGATGGCGCGGACCATGTTCTCGTTGAGGTCGACATGCTTGATCTCGACATCGGAGACCTTGATGCCCCAGGCATCGGTGCGCTGGTCGAGAATCTCTTGGATATCGCTGTTGAGCTTGTCACGTTCGGCCAGCATTTCATCGAGCTCATGCTTGCCGAGCACCGAGCGCAACGTGGTCTGTGCCAGCTGGTTGGTGGCGGTCATGAAGTCTTCAACCTGGATCACCGCCCGCTCGGCGTCGACGATACGAAAATACAGCACTGCGTTGACCTTCACCGAGACGTTGTCGCGCGAGATCACGTCCTGCGGCGGGACGTCCTGGACCACCACTCGCAGGTCGACCTTCACCATCTGCTGCACGAAGGGGATGAGGATGATAAGGCCGGGGCCCTTGACCCCGGTGAAGCGGCCGAGCGTGAAGACCACGCCGCGCTCATATTCCCGCAGGATGCGAATGGCCGCGGATAGGAACATGACCACGACGAGCGCTGCTGCCAGATAGGCCACATAACCGATGATCATTGCCTTGCTCCATCGCTTCTCACATTGCGGCGCCGTATCGTCAGCACAAGATCCCTGACATCGGCCACCTCGACGCTGTCGCCCACTGCAAGCGGTTCGTCGGCTTTTGCCCGCCAGCGCTCGCCCCGGGCGAGCACGTGGCCCTCGCTGCCCTGCCAGTCGAGAACCTTCGCCGGCAGCCCCTGCATGGCCTGTGCGCCAACACGCGGAACGTTCTTGCGGGCCGCCCACAGATAGCTGCCGGTCAACAGCGCCAGGCCGAGCGTCAGGACGGCGGCGGTGCCGATAACGGCCCACGACATCTCGAAGCCGGGCCCCTCGATCCTGAGCAGCATGGCTGCGCCCAGCAGAAACGCAGCCACGCCTCCCAGCCCAAGGACCACAGTCGGGTTCAAGGCTTCGACGACCAGGAAGATGATGCCAAGCAGCATCAAGGCAAGGCCGGCATAGCTGATCGGCAGGAGATTGAGCGCATAGAGCCCGAGCAGCAGGCAAATCGTGCCGATCACGCCGGGCGCGACGGCGCCCGGGCTCGTGAATTCGAAGACGAGGCCATAAACGCCGACCAGCATCAGGATGACGGCGATGTTCGGGTCCGTGATGACGGCGAGAAGCCGGATGAGCCAGCCTGGCTCGAGCGTTTCGACCGGCAGCCCCTTCGTCGCCAATGCCTCTTTTTTGCCGGCGATCTCGACGGTCCGGCCGTCGGCCAGTTGAAGCAGTTCGGTGGTGTCGCGAGCGACGAAGTCGATGACATGCTGCTGCAGCGCCGCGCCGGCCGACAGGCTGGCCGCCTCGCGCACAGCCTTTTCTCCCCATTCGGCATTGCGCCCGCGCAATTCAGCCAGGCTGCGGATCAGGGCAACGGCATCGTTCGTCGCCTTGGCGATCATCGCATCGCCCGCGGGTGCGTTCTTCTTGTCCTTGTCCGCCTCCGGGCCATCGTTCTTGCCGCCGGGAAACGATGGCAGCGGCCCGCCCATCTCGATCGGCGTTGCCGCGCCCAGATTGGTGCCGGGCGCCATCGCCGCCAGATGGGTGGCGTAGAGGATGTAGGTTCCGGCGCTCGCCGCGTGCCCGCCGGCGGGCGCGACATAGCCGATGACGGGAACCGGCGAGGCGAGAATGCCGGCGATCATCTCGCGCATGCTGGTGACCAGCCCGCCGGGCGTGTCCATCTGCAGGATGAGAGCCTGGGCATTTCGGTCCGCGGCCACCGCCAGCGCTTCCTCGAGCTGCCTGGCACTCGCCGGACCGATGGCGCCGTCTATCTCGACGCGCAACACAATTTTCTCCCGGCCGTCCGCCTCTCCGGTTGCGGAAGAGGGACAAACGGCCGCAACAGCCACGAAAGCCGCGGCAAGCAGGACCGCACGCGCGAGTTTCACGCTCAAAGCTCCACATCTAGGAATATGGGCTGGATTTTGCCGAAATCCATGACGCGGCGCGGCGGGTGACGCATCGCACGGTCCTGCTGGGCGTCGGCCTGCTCAGGCGGCGGCTACGGCACCGAGGAGCTCCGCCAATCGGGCGCGTTTCGCGGCTGTGCAGACCCGACGGCATGTTGCGCCATGTCGACGAAGTCGGCGGCCGCACATGAAGGCGACCGGCGGGCTGTCGCCGTCATTCGATCACACCTATGTTTTGCGCATTGGAGCCATCTCTGGCGGGCTTCTATTGCGCGGCGTCCTCCTGGATTGTCTGTTCCTGGATTCGGGCGGGTGCCCCGAGACACTGATCGTAGCCGATGGTGCAATTATTCAGACATTCGTTGCGCCCCTGGATGGATTTGACGCTGTTGTAGTCGATCGGCACAGCCTGGCATTTCTTCTGGCACGCCTGGTCCTTCTCGGCGCAATTCGTGCCGTGGCCCTTAGGGTACTTCTTCGTGGTCGCTTCAGCGTTCAATGGCAAGACGGCCAGCAGCGCCAGCAGCGTCGGTATCAGTCGGAGCATACGCATGGATCCTCCCTTGCGCGTTAGACCTCTGCACTTGGAGGCAATGTTAGCGCGCCGCTTCCGTTGGCCGCATCACCCGTGCGGGGGATGGATGGCAGCGGGGCCGCCGCTAGCCCAGGCAATTTCCCCGTGATCGGTTCTGATCGTCATCGCTCCGGCCGGCAGCCGATCACAAAACGCGACGACGTTCAGGCAATCATATCGCGCGCTGGGCACGATCAGACCGTCATAATCGAGGAAATGCGCGGCCTCGCCGATGTCTTGCGACCTCGGATATTCGGCGTGCTTTTCCTGATACGAAAGCTGCCCGTAGCGCGCGGTGTCGAGGCCAAGGGTCTGCAAGGCTGCCAGGTCGAGCAGTCTGAGCGTCCGGTCCAAAGCAAGATCGATCTCGAAGAGATTGTATCTGACGCGCGAAGGGATCACTGGCTGCCCCCGCGTCAGGTGGAATCTCATCTCGCTCAAGGCACCTTCGCGCTCTTGCGAGGTGTAGAGCACGTCGAACGTTCCATCGTCCCAACGGCCGCCGGAGCTCGAGCACTGGATCGGGCTGCGGCCCTGGCGCACCACACGCCAAACCGTCCCGGAGTATTCGACCGGAACCATTTCCTCGATAGCATCGATGAGCCGACTGTCTCGTCTCATCCGCCCGGCGATCGCCAATTACAGAAAGACCTCGTTCTCAAGCCGGTCGATGACTTTGAGCACGTCGAGGGCGCGGTCGTCGTGAATGAGATCTATCGCCCTTTCACCGTTCAATTGCGGGTGGCGAGCGTAAAGCCAAGTGCGGATATCGCTTGGCTCGTAGAATTCCTGCAGTCGGCCGACGATATAGTGCAGGTCCGACAGAATGAGCTCGCTGCGCGGCTGGGGCTTGATGTCGCCGGCCTTCCACCTCGAAACCGTGGCCTTGGACACGTCGGTGATGTTTGCAATATCGGTTCCCTTGAGGCCGCCAAACGTACCCAATTCGTCCAGGAATCTGGGAACCGCCCGCAACGCAGTAGCCATGTTTTCTCTCCGGCTGCCAAGCCAGCTTCGCCCATGCGTGTCAGCCCTGACACTTTGACTGCATCGGCGCATTTCAGTTTCACAAATGGAAAATATGAAACAGAGATGCAAATGTCAATTGCCGCTTCGGTTCAAGGGGCCTCCAGTGCCTGGTCGCTCAGGCCTGAAGCAGCGCCAGCTCTTCGGCGCTCAGATGGCGTGCCTTGCCCTTGGCAAGGTCGCCGAGTTGCAGAGATCCGATCGCGATCCGTACCAGGCGCAGCACCTCGATATCGTGGGTGGCGAGCACCCGGCGGATGTGGCGGTTGCCGCCCTCGTCGAGCACGATCTCCAGCCAGGCGGTGCTGGTGCCGCTTCCACTCGATCGAAAATCAATCGCCTGAATTGCTACAGCGCCCTGGTGTCGCCGGTAATGCCACGGGACAATTTGTTTTGTATAGTCCTTGATGCCACGTGGCCGACGATGGTTCGATGACTTGGGAAGGGAAGATCATGCGAAGCGGATTGGCGAAATTCGTCGTGGCGGGTTGCGTCGCCGCTCAGGTCATCCTGCAAGCGGCGCAGCCGGCGTTTGCCGCGCCGTGCGGCTGGACGGCGAAACTGGAGGAAGAGGAGGGCGGCAAAGTGCTGATGGCGTCGGTCTGCGGCGGATCGAATGGCGGCGCCCAGCTGACGCTGGCCTGTTTCGGCAAGCCGACGCTGAGCTATGATTTGGGCGACAGCGGTCCGCAACTGGAACCCGGCATCGCTTCGTTCGCGTTCAAGGCCGGCGGCAAGGCGGTGACCAAGACGCTTCAACTCGAAGAAATGTACAACACCTTCACCGTGGAATTGAGCAGCACCGACCCGCTGTTGGCCCTGCTGCGCTCCAAGGGCGAGGTCACGGTCGCCTCGGGCAAATATGGCGAGAACAGCTTTCCGCTTGCCGGCTCATCCGCCGCCATCGGCAAGGTGCTGGCCCAGTGCGGCAAAGCCAAGGCTTCTTCCGACAATGACAACTGATGAGCCCCTTACATTTCAATTTGAACCGCGCGAGACGTTGGTTGCGAAGATAGAGCGTGATCCCGCTAACCTCGATCCCTGGACAGGGCTTGTCGAACCGGAGGCCGAGGAAAGCAGCCTGGACACCGCGGTGTCGGTTCTCTTGCGGGCAATTGATGCTGTATCCGACAGGGAACAGCTTTGGCGGGCAGCTGCCTGACTATCGAGTCGCCGCCAGCCGGCTAGGCCTGAAGCAGCGCCAGCTCTTCGGCGCTCAGATGGCGTGCCTTGCCTTTGGCAAGGTCGCCGAGCCGCAGCGAGCCGATCGCGATCCGCACCAGGCGCAGCACCTCGATATCGTGGGCGCCGAGCAGCCGCCGGATATGGCGGTTGCGGCCCTCGTCGAGCACGATTTCCAGCCAGGCGGTGCTGGTGCCGCCGCGCAGCAGCTCGATGGACCGGGCCGTCAGCAATTCGCCGTCGACCGTCGCGCCGGCGCGCAACCGCGCCAGCATGGCCTCGTCGGGCAGCGCGCCGATCTGCACGTGATAGGTCTTGGCGACATGCGAGGCGGGATCGAGCAGGCGCTGCGCGAAGCGGGTATCGTTGGTCATCAACAGCAGGCCTTCGCTGGCCTTGTCGAGGCGGCCGACCGGCGAGACGAAAGGCAGGTCGAGGCCTGCCAGGCAATCATAGACGGTGCCGCGGTCCTGCGGGTCGTCGCGAGTGGTGACCAGCCCGCGCGGCTTGTTGAGCATCAGATAGACCTTGCGCTCGGCGGCGACGCGGCGGCCGTCGACCTCGATGCGATCGCGGCCTGGATCGACACGCATCGAGCCGTTGCGCACGATCTTGCCGGCGACCCGCACGCGCCCCTCGGCAACCAGAAGCTCGGCCTGCTTGCGCGAGCACAGGCCAAGCTTCGACAGTGCACGACAGAGGCTGACGCCGGGAGGCTGGGCCCCGGGGGCAGGGCGTTGCCGGGCAATGTTCGGTCGCGGCGACATGATGTTGCCTGTGGATTCTTGTATACGAGCATCCCACTATAGCCGGCCGCCGGCTATGTCCACGGAAGGGAACTGCATATCGTTTGCGTCGTGCGCAGCGGCTGCGAGGACTTGCATGAAAACAGCCATTCGCCTTTGCCTGCTGCTCGCCTTCCTGCCGACATCGCCGGCGCATGCCGGCTGGCAGGCGGTCGAGAAGGTCGAGACCTATGCCATCTCAGGGCAATCCGGGCCGGAGCTCTACGCCTCGATCGGCGGGCGCGGGCCGCTGCTCGGCGAACGCCGCGTCATCGCGCATACCAATTTCAAGCTGACCTGGGTGAGGGACTACCAGCCGCAAGGCGACGCCTGCGTGCTGGTGTCGGCGCGGCCGAAGCTGATCATCACCTACACCTTGCCGAAGCCGGCCGCGCAGCTGCCGGGCGCAATCCAGAAGAACTGGGAGGTTTTCGCAGCCGGCCTCGCAGCTCACGAGAAGGTGCATGGCGCCAGCATCGTCGACATGGTGCACAAGATCGAGGCGGCCACCATCGGCCTGACCGTCGCCGATGACCGCGGCTGCAGCAAGATCAGGATCGAAGTGACGAGACGGCTCGCCGGAATCTCGCAGGCACAACGGCAGGCGAGCCGCGATTTCGACCGGGTCGAATTCGGCCCGGGCGGCAAGTTGCGGCAGCTTGTGTTCACGCTGATGATCGGCGGATGATGCTGCAGGGCTGCGGGGGCGGCGCAGGGTACCACCTTTGCGGCCCTCACGCCTGCTCGGTCGGATAGAGCGTCAGGATGTTGACGTTGACCCTTGGCGGCTGCGTCACCGCATAAAGGATGGCGGCGGCGATGTCCTCGCTTTCCAGTTGCTCCATGTCGCCCAGCCTTTGCTCGACCGCCTGGCGCACATCGGCGCGCATATTCTGGGTGAACTCGGTCTTGACGGCGCCAGGCTCGATGCAGGTGACACGGATGCCGTCTTTGCCGATCTCGCGACGCAGCGATTCCGCCATCGCGCTCACCGCGTGCTTGGTGCCGGAATAGACCACCGAAGGGTGGATGTAACGGCCGGTGCCGGACGAGACCACGACGATGTGGCCGGCGCCTTGCCGCTGCATCGACGGCAGTGCCGCATGGATCGGATAAAGCAGGCCCAGGATGTTGACGTCGACCATCCGGCGGTATTCTTCCGGCGTCGTGTTGCGGAACGGCGCGGCGACGCCGACCCCGGCAACCGCAAGCAGCATGTCGAACCGGCCGTACTCCTGCCGGACCCGCTCGACCATCGCCGTGGCTTGCGTTTCGTCGGTGACGTCGACGGCAATCGGCAGCGCCGCGCCGCCGGTCTCACGGATACGCCTCGCCAGATCGTCCAGGCGCTCGGCGCGCCGCGCGGCAATCACCAGCGTGGCGTCCTCGGCCGCCAGCGCCAAGGCGGTGGCCTCGCCGATGCCGGAAGAGGCGCCCGTCACCAAGGCGATCTTGCCGCTCAGTTTTCCTGTGTGCATGTTTTCTCTCCTGACGCTTTGGACACGCCGTGAAGCTAGGGCGCAGGCTTTCGGGCAACAATGCCGATCGAAAACCGAATCCACTGTTGGAGTTCCTGGGCGCAATACGCGGCAGCGCCCGTTTCCCGCAGAGTACCGCAAGGCATGCGGGACAGTGCCCTCCGGCAAGCCCATGTGCGCGCAATTTCCTTTGAGCTGACGAGCGGGCCTTGACGTGACTGGAGGTGTTGCGTCTTGATATGGGGGCTGCGGGGCTTCGCATGAAAACAGCTGATCGACTACGTCTGCGGGTGGCTTGTTTGCATGCGACGCTTGCATGCACCCCGCGATCCTCTCGCGACCGACAGGTCTGAGCGCCAGATGAAGGTCCTCGTCGTCCATTGCCATCCCTGCGCCGACAGCTTCAACGGCGCGGTGCGCGACACGGTGCTGGAGACGCTTGCCGAAAGCGGCCACCAGGTCCACCTGCTCGACCTCTATGCGACCGGCTTCGATCCGGTCATGCGCACGCAGGAATGGCGCGGTTACCACGACAAGGCGGCGAACCTGCAACCGGTGCACGAACATGCGCAGGAGCTGCTCTGGGCGGAGGCGGTCGTCTTCATCTATCCGACCTGGTGGTATGGCCTGCCGGCGATGCTGAAAGGCTGGCTGGAGCGTGTGCTGGTGCCGGGCTTCGCTTTCGAGATGCCGACGGCACGACGCGGCCCGCGGCCCAAATTGCGGCACATACGCCGGGTGATGGCAATGACCACATGTGGCGCCACGCCGCTGATGTCGTGGATCATGGGACAGCCCGGCCGGCGGACCCTGCTGCGCGGCTTCCGCTCCGTCTGCCATCCGCTGTGCCGGACCAAATTCCTGGCGCTCTACCGGATGGACAGCGTCTCGGCCGACGGACGCCAGGCGCATCTGCAGCGGGTCAGGAAAGCGGTTGCCGGTCTTGGCCGCGCTGATGCCGTTGCCGCCACGGTGCCTGGCTGATCGGCCGGGTGGGCCGTCGCCGGCGCGGGCAATCGCTTTGGACGGGCGATAGCCTTCAGATTTGTGTTGGGGACGGCCAGTTGTCGAAGCCGGCGCCGCCCCTCATCGCCCTGCCGGGCACTTCTCCCCGTATAGGGACGGGGAGAAGGGGCTGACCGCGGCCTCGGCGCCCTTCTTGCAATGCTGGCGATTGGCGAAAGCAGCGACGAGAGCACCCCCTCTCCCCGTCACTATACGGGGAGAGGATGCCGGCAGGCAGGTGAGGGGCAGCGCCAACGCTCGGAGCAGAGGGCGACTTCAAACCTCGAGAGATTGCATTGCGCCACCGATACCATGCGTTGACTCTATTCCCCATTTCTGGAAATCTGGAAATATGGACAAGACGCTCGCCCTTTCGGCACTTGCCGCGCTCGGCCAGGAGACCCGGCTGGACGTTTTTCGCCTTTTGGTGCGGGCCGGCGCCGAGGGCGTGGCTGCGGGCGAGATCGCCTCACGGCTCGCCGCGTTCCCGAATACGATGTCGGCCCATCTCAAGATCCTGTCGCATGCCGGCCTGGTGCGGACCGAACGAGAGGGCCGCAGCGTGCGCTACTTCGCCGACATGACCAGGTTTCGCGATCTGCTGGCCTATCTCATGGAGGATTGCTGCAATGGCGCGCCGGAACTTTGCCAGCCTGTCATCCAGGCCGTGACCTGCAACTGCTAGCTAGATGAGCTCCGGCAATCTTCCCCGCCGCCTTGTTGCCGAAGCCCTCGGCACGGCTCTTCTGGTCGCCACCGTGGTCGGTTCCGGTATCATGGCCGATAAGCTGACCGACGAGGTCGCACTCACCTTGCTCGGCAACACCTTGCCGACCGGGGCGATCCTGGTCGTGCTCATCATCATATTCGGGCCGATATCCGGAGCGCACTTCAACCCGGCGGTGACGCTGGTATTCGCGCTTCGACGCGAGATCGAAACGAACGCAGCGCTGGCTTACGTCGCCGCCCAGATTGCCGGCGGCATCGCTGGAACATTCCTGGCGCATGCAATGTTCGAATTGCCGATCCTGCAAGTGTCGGCGACGGTGCGGACCGGAAGCGGGCAATGGATTGCGGAGCTGGTCGCCGCCTTCGGGCTGGTCTTCACCATCCTCGCCGGCCTGCGTTCCCGTCCGGATTCGATCCCCTGGCTGGTCGGGCTCTATATCACCGCCGCCTATTGGTTCACCGCGTCGACATCCTTCGCCAATCCGGCCGTCGCCATCGCCCGTGCGTTCTCCAACACTTTTGCCGGGATCCGCCCCGCCGATCTGCCGGGCTTCATCGCTGCCGAGCTTTTGGGCGCGTTGCTCGCCATGGCATTGGCAGGGTGGCTGCTCGCCGAACCGAAACCAGTCGGACAGACGAAAGCTGCGCAATGACCATCACCATCTATCACAACCCCGATTGCAGCACTTCGCGCAACACGCTGGCCATGATCAGGCAATCCGGCGAGGAGCCGGAGGTGATCGAATATCTGAAAAACCCGCCGTCGCGCGAAAAGCTCGTCGAGCTGATCGCAGCGATGGGCATGACGCCGCGCCAATTGCTGCGCGAAAAGGGCACGCCCTATGCCGAACTTGGCTTGGGCGAGCCGAAGTGGAGCGACGACGAGATCCTCGATTTCATGCTGGCGCATCCGATCCTGATCAACCGGCCGATCGTGGTGACGCCGCTCGGCACCATGCTCGCCCGACCCTCCGAAGCCGTGCTCGATATCCTGCCCAATCCGGAAATCGGCCCGTTCACCAAGGAGGACGGCCAGGTCGTCATCGACGCCGCCGGCGAGCGCGTCGCCTAGATATCGTCTTATTTCGATCTTTGTCGAAATTCTCTTGACGTGCAGCGATTCTGGAAATAGCTTATTTCCATGAAACTCGAAAAAGCAGCCTCGCAACTTGAAGCCCTCGGCAGCCCGACGCGGTTGCAGCTCTATCGGACGCTGGTGCGGGCGGGCGATGAGGGGCTGCCGGTCGGGCGTATCCAGGACAGATTGGGCATCGCTGCCTCGACGCTGTCGCATCACCTCAAGCGGCTGGTCGACACCGGCCTGGTGACACAGGAGCGCCAGGCGACGACGCTGATCTGCCGGGCCAACTATCCCGCCATGAACGGGCTCATCGGATACCTCGCAGACGAATGCTGCGCCGACGCCACCTGTGCGCCGGCATCGGCGGAAGCGGCCGCCAAAACGGCGGCATGATTTTTTTGCCATTATAATTCGAAATTACCGGAAGGATAGAAGACATGGAGATGATCGAAAAACTCCCCGTTGCGGTGATCGGCGCCGGGCCGGTCGGTCTGGCGGCAGCGGTCCACCTGATCGCGCGGGGCATTCCTGTCAAAGTCTACGAAGCCGGCAATGCGGTTGCATCCAATCTCAGGGATTGGGGCCATGTCCGTGTGTTCACGCCCTGGCGCTATTGCGTCGATCAGGCGGCCAGAAACCTGCTCGAGGCGCATGGCTGGCGGATGCCTGAGCCCGAGGCATTCCCAACCGCGGACGACCTCGTCGCGGATTATCTCGAGCCGCTGGCAACGCTTCCGCAATTGTCGCCGTCGATCGAAACCGGCGCCCGGGTCGTCGGCATTTCGCGCTGGGGCGCCGACAAGGTCTCGAGCAAGGAACGCGAGAACCGGCCGTTCATGCTGGCGGTCGAGACTGCCGATGGTACAAGACGCGACAGCGCACGTGCCGTCATCGATGCTTCGGGAACCTGGCAGATGCCGAACCCGCTCGGCGCCGGCGGAATTCATGCCGAAGGCGAGGCCGAATTTGCCGACCGCATCGCCTACGGCATCCCCGATATTCTCGGCCGCGACCGCAGCCTTTATGCCGGCAATACGACGCTGGTCGCCGGCTCCGGCCATTCGGCCGCCAATGCGGTGCTGGATCTCGCCAGCCTGGCAAATGTGGAGGCCGGCACCGCTTTCATCTGGACAACGCGCGGCACCGACCTGGTGCGCATCTACGGTGGCGGCGATGCCGACCAATTGCCGGCACGCGGCGAACTCGGTGCCGAAGTGCGCGAACTCGCCGAGAGCGGCGGCGTCAGGCTGGTGACGGGCTTTGCGGCTGTTTCGATCCGCGATGCCAACGGCCGGCTGCTCGTCGAAGGCCAGACCAGGGACGGTTTGCAGGCGCTTGGCCCGGTCGACCGCATCATCGCCGCGACCGGACAACGCCCGGATCTGTCGCTGACCCGTGAGCTTCGGCTCGAGCTCGATCCATGGCTGGAAAGCGTCAAGGCACTGGGACCGCTCATCGATCCCAACGAGCATTCCTGCGGCGACGTGCCACCGCACAGCCACCGTGAGCTCAGCCATCCAGAGGAAGGGTTCTACACAGTCGGCATCAAGAGCTATGGTCGCGCGCCGACCTTCCTGCTGCTGACCGGTTATGAGCAGGTCCGCTCGGTCGCGGCGGCGATCGCCGGCGACATGGTTGCGGCCGACAATGTCCAACTCGTGCTGCCGGAGACCGGCGTCTGCACGGTGCCGCGGATCGGCGTGGCCGACAAGGGGTGCTGCGGCGGTCCGGCGCCGGCAGCGGTGGATGCGTGCTGTGTCGCCGACGCCAAGGCGAAGGCGGTCGGCAAAGGCGGCTGTGGCTGCAGCGTCGCGGCATGAGTCTTTCGCCGCCTTCGCCGGCCATCCTGCGCAGCCGCGGCGCGATCATCACCGCGCTTGGCCTGACGCAGATCATGGCGTGGGGTTCTTCCTACTATCTTCCCGCGGTCATCGCGCCGGCAGTCTCCTCCGATACCGGCTGGCCGCTGGCATGGGTTGTCGGCGGCCTGTCCCTCGGCTTGCTCACGGCAGGATTGATCTCTCCGCGCGTCGGCTCGTCGATCGAGCGGCATGGCGGCCGCAACGTTCTGGCGTTCAGCGCCAGATGCATCGGGCTCGGCCAGATCGGGCTGGCTCTTGCGCCCAATCTTGCGGCCTATATCGCTGCCTGGCTGGTCATCGGCCTGGGCATGGGAGCGGGGCTCTACGATGCCGCTTTCGCAACGCTTGGCCGCCACTATGGCCACGGCGCGCGCTCCGCCATCACTATGCTGACGCTGTTTGGCGGCCTTGCGAGCACCATCTGCTGGCCGATCTCAGCCTTGCTGCTGGGGGAGGTCGGCTGGCGCGGCACCTGCCTGGTTTACGCCGCCTTTCAGCTGGTGATTGCGCTTCCGCTCTATCTGGTGATCCTGCCCCGGGAGCCGCCGCAACCGGCAGTCGGGCCAGGATTGCCAGTCGGGCCAGGATTGAAAGAGGCCACACCGGCCCGCGAAGGCAATCCCGATCCGTCGATCATGATCGTTCTGGCCGCGACCCTGACACTCGCCGCGGTGATCTCGTCGACGCTGTCGGTGCATCTGCTCACCATCCTGCAAGGCAGCGGCATGGCGCTTGCCGCAGCCGTCGGGCTCGGCGTGCTGGTTGGCCCTTCCCAGGTGGCGGCGCGCGCGATCGAGATGATGATGGCGCGCTACCACCATCCGATTTTCACCAAGTTTGCCTCGGTTACGTTTGTGGCGATCGGCGTTTCGACGCTCTGGGCCGGCATGCCGATCATCCCGCTGGCGCTGGGCTTCTACGGCGCGGGGATCGGCCTCGAATCCATCGCGCGGGGGACGTTGCCGCTCGCGCTGTTCGGCTCGAACGGCTACGCGAGACTGATGGGCCGCCTCGCCATGCCGAGCCTGATCGCCCAGGCGGCGGCACCCTCGGCCGGAGCATTGCTGCTGGAGCGCTTCGGCCCGCACGGGACGTTGGCCGCGCTTTCCGGCCTGGCGCTGGCCAACGTCATCCTCGCATGCGGCTTGGGCTGGCGGATGCTCCGCCGGCGGCAATCGCAGGTTCAAACCCGATAGGATTTCGATCTGCGTTCAGCGCCTTCAACTGGAGAGCGGGAGATCTTCCAAGGGATCGACAAGGAAAGACGCGGCGATCAGATCGTCCGCATCGAGGCGCAGTGAGCCTTTGGCGCCGCCCATAATGGCGGCAACCTTTTGAAACGTCTTGATCTCATGCTCGGTAATCTGGGCACTTTGCATTCTGGATTTGAGGTCAGCGACGCGCAGCCCCAAACTGTGGGACATTCCGATTTTACGGTTCGACATGGTAAGATGCTCCTCCCCGGCCCATGTTTGTTTGCCACCCGCCCTTATTCGTATTTCCTCCGCCTGCCTAAATATGAGGCATCGCGATACAGCGCCCGAACGCCCGATGCAAGGGAAGGTTCCGGCGCGCAGAGGTCACGAAATAATAATACGAAGGAAGTACGGCCGATGGTCCGGCCGGAGGTAGGACTTAGGTACGACGCCCCGCCGGACAGAGGGCTCCGGTGCCTTATCGGCTGGCGAGGACCATGCGGTTGCCTTCGCTGTCGCGAAACTCCGCCACCGTGCGCCCCGGCTGCCACGGCGCCTCATGCGCTTCGGTGATGATCTCGACGCCACCCGCTTTCATGGCCGCGATCATTGCCCCGACATTTTCATCGACCAGCACCAATACCGGCTCCGCGCCGGGTGCGTCGTCGGCGCGCCTGACAAAATGCAGGTTCGTCACGGCATGCGGAAATGCCAGCTCGATCCAGCGCCAGCCGCCATCACCCATCTTCTGGTCGGCCATGACCTGGCAGGCGAGATGCCTGGTGTAGAACGCCTTGGCGCGGTCCTGCTCGAACACCGGAAGCTCGGCAAACTGGATATGCATGATCGTCTCTCCTGCTTGATGGCTGCCGCGCAGCCGCCCACGCGGGAAAGACGATGCGGGCAACCGAAAAGATTCTTCGGCACGGAGAATCTTTTCAGCGCAGCCGGTCGTCCTTCGTTCATACCAACCAGTCAGGAGACGATGATGAACTACGCGCTCATTCGATACGGTGTGAAGCAAGCCGACCTGGAAGATAACCGCGCGCTGGTCGAAAAAGTGTTCGAAGCGCTGGGCGAGGCGGCACCGCCGACGGTGCGCTATCTCGTGCTCGAGCTGGACGACGGCTCGTTCGTCCACATCGTCGGCCAGGACGGCGATTCGTCGGCGCTGACCGGGCTTGCGGCCTTCAAGGCGTTTACGGAAAACCACGCCGAGCGCCGTTCGACCCCGGCATTGCGATCGCCTGTCAAAGTCATCGGCAATTACCGTATGCTGGCGGATCAGAAAGCCGGGTAGCGCCTGCCATGCCGCTCGCGCAGAAATGGGACGCTACGCCGAAAATGAACAGGGCGACTTTGGAGGCGATGCTCGTCGGGTTGCGGCCAAGGCTGCATCGCTACTGCGCGCGTATGGCCGGCTCGGTGATCGACGGCGAGGACATCGTCCAGGAGGTGCTGATCAAGGCGCTGCAGGCGATCGACGGGGGTGCGATCGTCGAACGTCCCGAGCAATGGCTGTTTCGCATCGCCCACAATGCCGCGCAGGATCATCTGCGGCGGCGCAATCGGGAAAGGTCGCGCATGACCGAGGCCGACATGAGCGTCATCGAGGATCCCTCCGGCAGCGCCGACAGCCGGCTCGCCGCCCAGACCGGCCTGCGCTCCTTCATGCAGCTTTCGGTGCCGCAGCGCAGCGCCGTGATCCTGGTCGACGTGCTCGGCCTCAGCCTGCATGAGACCTGCGAGGTGACCGGCACGACGCTTGCCGCCACCAAGGCCGCGCTGCATCGCGGGCGGGCGCAGCTCAAGCAGCTGGCGCTGCAGCCCGAGCAGGCGCTGGCGCCGAGGCTCGACGCCGATGACGAGCGCCGGCTGCGGCGCTATGTCGACCTGTTCAACGCGCGCGACTTCGACGGCGTGCGGGCACTGATCGCCGAGGACGTGCGGCTCGACGTCGTCAACCGCGTCCGCCTGCGCGGCAAGGCCGAGGTTTCGACCTATTTCGGCAATTACGACCGTATCAGCGACTGGACATTGTCGCTCGGCGTGGTCGACGGCAGGCCGGCGATCCTGATCCGCGACCCGCAGGCGGCCGACGGCGCTGTGCGCGGCTTCATGCTGGTCGAGTGGCGGGACGATCAGGTCATCCAGATCCGCGACTTCCGCTACGCGCCCTGGTGCCTGATCGACGCGGAGATTGAAACGGTGGACGGGTGAGTAGAAGGCTGGAATGATGCGGAGATGGCGATCAGGCAGCCTCCTCCTGGGTGACCCAAACGCAATTGCCACATGGCAGCACGTTCTTAGAGCGGTTCCGGTTCTCTTGGAACCGGTAACTCGCTCTAACTATCTGTTTTGCCGCATTTATGCGGACGCCAAATGACTCCATTTGGCTGCAAAATGCTCTAGCCGATACGCACGCGGCGCGTCACCTGGCCATTGCTTTCCCAGTATGTGTGTTTCTTGGCTATCAAGGGATCGTCCATCGCCGGTTGAATTTGTCCTGTGGTGCTGACCGCGCGCGAGGTCACCGTGTGTTCTCCAGGAGAGGGATTCGCCCAAGCCAGGGACCAAATTTTCCAAGCGTGTTCGGCCTCCTCACTGTGGTCAATGGTCGCTGGTGTCCAAGGCCCTTGATCGATTTGCACTTCGACCCGGTCGATCGGCGCCCCCCAGGCTGCCCCAACGATGCGGTAATCTGAGTCTTTCCGGGTAACCTTCGCAGGTGCGGACTTTATCAGCGCTCGGCCGACTGACGTCTCGGCCCATACGGTCTCGCCGTTGTGGTCCTCCTCCCGGATGGTGACATAGTCACGGGCCATCAGAAGGCTCATGAACCGCGTATCGCGAACCTCGATGCGCTTTAGCCACTTGACGTTGGCAATCCCATACCAGCCTGGCGTAATGAGCCGTACCGGGAAGCCATTGGGCGCCGGCAAGGCGGCCCCGTTCATTTCATAGCAGAGGAGATTGTCGGGGTTCATCGCGTCGGCGAGCGACATGCTACGAGCGAAGTTCTGCTGCATCTTGACGTCGCGTATCGGGATCTCGCCTGTGTCGGTACCGAAAAAGACGACCTCGATGCCCTTCTCCAGAACGCCGGCTTCCTCGAGGATCGGGGCGAGCGGCGTCCCTGCCCAGCGAGCATTGCCGATGCCGCCGGTGAAAAAGGGAAACCCGTGGTTGCCCGAGCATTCCACTGTGAAAACGACCTCCTGCCGCGGTCGCGCCCTGATGTCGGCGAGCGTTAACTCCAGGGGCTTCTTGACCAGGCCTCCGATCTCCATCGACCATGTCTTCTCGTCGATCGTTGGTCGGTTGAAATGGGAGATGCTGAAGAACTTGTCGTTTGGCGTTATCCAGCTATCCAAATCCTCCCAGACAAGCTGCTTCTGGATACCCGCCGGATCGGGATTTTCGGTCGGCTGATCCAGCCACGGAATAACTTCCTCGTTCGGCCGTGTTGGAAAAGCGTAAGCCCGGCGCGAGGTATAGAGAGCAGCAATTGCGGCAAGAGCCGCGCTTCCTTGAACAAGAAGTTCTCTGCGCTGAAAATCAGGCATGTTGTTTACCTCCCAGTTGATCCGGAACGGGCTGCAACGTGCCTTAGGCCGTAGCCTGATCACGGATAGGCGACACAATGTGAGGTCTGCCCACCCGAAAGTATCCGGGTAGGTCAGATAATCACCGACGCAAGTCAAGCATGTGAAGCGTTGCACGAAACGCTAGCTCGCGTTTCGCATGCTAAGAGTGCGCCTTTGAGAAGGAACTGTCCACAACTTGGACGGGACATGATGATGATTGCAGCATTCCATTCCGATTTCCGGTCCTGCCAAAATCGTTGCTGCTCGGATCGCTGCCGAACGCCCGCTTCTGGGTCATTTCGGGACCTTCGTGGGTTCTCGTCGAACCGGTGTTTCCTGCCGGCCCGTGGGTTGGCCGTGCGGCCGGCACCGCCCTGATCGCTTGGGGCGGCGCAACGCTTTTGGTCTGACGACCAGGGCTGCCTCGAATGTCGCATTTGCAGGTGGAGGGCGGGCCCGGGCGGCACATCAGAACCAATCTGCATAACGAGGTGGCCAGCAACCAGGCCGCCTGGCTCGGGCGCGGCAGATCATTCACACGTGAACCATTCGCCAACCGAGCGGGGACACCCTAATTGGTGGTGACTTGCGTCACCGCCACGCCGGTTATCCTGCCGTTCCCGGCTGTGTAGGTGAGCGTCTGCGTGACCGTGGCGTCCTTCTGGTCGGGAGACGAAGCAGGATAAGAGGCGGCGAAGCCGAAATGGCCGTAACGATCGGGCTTGGCGGCGCCAAATTTCGCGGCCACGTCGCTCAGCGGCGCTCCGACGCCGGGCGTATCGAGTTCAATAGCTGTCAGGCTGGCAGGCGCGCTGGCGCATCCTTCCGGTACCTTGCCTTCCGGGTTCGGCTGCAGGGCGACGGACAGGACACCGTGGTCGGAGCCGCCCATCTCGCCGGATACGAACCAGAAGATCGACGGCGATCCGCCGGCGTCGGGGCCGGCATAGCAAAGCCAGTGGCGTGAATCTCCGGCGTCACCTTCATCGTGCATCGCTCCGCCGAAGGCTTTTTCGACATCGGCAAGCGTGGTTTCCTCAAGCTTTATCTCCAGCGGCCCAGCCTTGACCTGCTTGAATAGCGGGCTGGCCAGCGGCGAGTTGATATCGCCCAGGGATGGAATCGCCCGGTCCGGGTTGAGCGGCTTGGCCAGCGTCGTTGCATTGGTCACCAGTCCGGCAACGATGAGTGCGAAATATCCGGCGTTCTGTCCCATGCCGATCTCCTGTCGTTCGAAATGAAGGTGCGGAAGGATTTGCGGGCGGGTGCTACCCTGTCTGGCTGATACCCAAACCGGTGCACGACCAACTGGACCGAAGATAAATTCACAAGTCCGCAGCCTTCAACGTCATTCCGGCGACTTGGCAACCAAAGTGTAATCGAGGCTCACAATTCCTTTTCGGCCAGTTCGCGAAACGCGTCGGGAACCGACCGCTGTAGCCCGAGCGCGACCGAGGCGTAGCCCACCGCCTCCCAGCCGAAGCGGTCGCGGATCTTGTCGACGGCGCGATCCGCGGTCCAGCGCGCCGCGCCCTTGCTGGTGCCGGGGCGGCGGCGGTCGTCGTCGAGGCCGAGCGGCAGTTCCAGTTGCAGGCCGGCATGCTGCTCCAGATGCGATACGGCGATCGCCAGCAGCGAGATTGTCTTTTCGTGCGGATGGTCGATGAGCACCTTGCGCACCAGCGCCTCGGCGATCTCGGCCAGCATGGCGGTTGCCGATATCGGCTGGTCGAGCGTGATCGAGCGCGTCACCGAGCGCAAATCGGCAAAGCGGACGCGAACCGTCACCGTGCGGCCGGGCCGGGATTTCGCCCGCAATCTTGTGGCGACCCTGTCGGCCAGATGCAGCAAAGCGGGCACGAAGACCTGCTCCTGGGCCGGTTTTCGGCCAAGCGCCGACTGCGCACCCGCCGAGCGCGCCCGGCGCTGTGTCTCGAGCTTGCGCGGATCGCGGTTCCACGCCAGCGCGTTGAGTTTCTCTCCCGCCGCCGGCCCGAGCAGGCGCTCAAGCGCCCCACCATTGGTCTTCGCCAGCTCGCCGATGGTGTTGACGCCGATGCCGGCCAGCCGCTGCCTGGTGACCGGGCCGACGCCCCACATCAGCTCGACCGGCAAGTGGTGCAGGAACTCCAGCTCGTGGCGCGGATCGACCACCACCAGCCCGTCCGGTTTTGCGACCTGTGAGGCGATCTTGGCCAGATGCTTGGTGCGGGCTACGCCGACCGAGATCGGCAGGCCGAGCTCGGCCTGCACGCGGCGGCGGATCTTGCCGGCGATCTCGGCCGGCGAGCCGAACAAATGGGTGCAGCCGGCGACGTCGGCAAAGGCCTCGTCGATCGAAATCCGCTCGACCACCGGCGTGAAATCGCCGAGCACCTTGATTGCCGCATCGCCCAGCCGCTGATAGTCCTTGAAATGGCCGCCGACGAAGATGAGTTGCGGGCAGAGTTCCCGCGCCCGCCGTCCCGGCATACCGCCGCGCACGCCGAACGCCTTGGCTTCATAGGATGCGGCAAGCACTACCCCGCCGCCGACGGCAATCGGCTTGCCGCGCAAGGCCGGGTCGAGCAATTGTTCGACCGAGGCATAGAAGGCATCCAGATCCGCGTGGAGGATGTTGGCTTCCATCCGGCCCGTTCGCCCGCGGCGGTTCGAACGCCGCATTGTCTCGAGTTGTGATGAGAACATAAAGAGAACATTATGGGTGAATTGTCAAGCAGCGCGGACGACAGGTGAAGGGGCAATCGCTTCAGGTTGGCGCCGCCCCTCATCGCCCTGCCGGGCACTTCTCCCCGTATAGTGACGGGGAGAAGGACGCTTTCGTCAATGGTTTCGCCAATCACTAACGTTGCAGGAAAGTGCCGAGTTTGCGGACAGCCCCTTCTCCCCGTCGCTATACGGGGAGAAGGTGCCGGCAGGCGGATGAGGGGCAGCGCCGACTTCGGCAATCAGCCGAGCGCTACAGCGCCATCTTGTAGCCGAGGTGGCTGGCGGTGAAGCCGAGGCGCTCGTAGAAAGCGTGCGCCTCCCGTCGTTCCTTGTCGGTGGTGAGCTGAATGAGGCTGCAGCCGCGCGAACGGCACGTTTCAATCGCCCATTCGACCATTAGCTTGCCAACGCCGCGGGAGCGCCATTGCCGGGCGACGCGAACGCCCTCGATCTGGCCGCGCCAGGCGCCTTTCCTGGAGAGGCCTGGAAGAAAGGTGAGTTGCAGGGTTCCGACCACTTGCCCGGCCTCGACGGCCACGACCAGCAACTGGTTGGGATCGGCACCGATTGCGCTGAACGCATCGAGGTAGGATGGCGCGAGCGGCGTGGACGGGTCTTCCCGGTTCGCGCCGAGCACGTCGTCGGCAAGCATTGCAACAATTGCCGGCAGGTCGGGCGCTTGCGCGCGACGGAACTTAATCTCGCTCATCGCGTGGAGACATACGGCGCGGTGTCGGCGATCGCAACATCCGTTTTGACTTGCAAGGGAGGCCCGCGCGCCTTCAGGTGGCCTCGAGCGCCCAGAGGCGGTGGCCGTAGCGGCGGAAGAAGCGGGCGAAGAGGCGCTGCTGCCTGGCGCGGGTGAGGTCGGCGGCGCGCCTTTCCTGTCGCCAGTGCGGCATGTTGCGGAACATCGACAGGAAGCGGGCGGCATCCTCGAGGGCCTCCTCGGCTGACTGCGCCGGGCGGATCGCCGCCAGGAACAAAGCGCGGCTCGGCTTCATCCGGTCGATCGCCGCCTTGCGCTGGCGATGACCCTGGCGCGCCGTGCGGATGCCGTCCTGGCGGATGGCCGCAAAAGCGGCAAGCATGGCCGGGCTGTCGCCGGCATAACCGCAGGCCTGGGCGAACTGGGCGAGGTCCATCGTCACTCCCTTGCTTGCCGGCCGACGGAGCGGCCGCGGTTCTGTTGCTCGCGCCGATTCCAGCCTGCACGAGATAAAAGCATAACTCAAATATATGAACAAGTGAAACTTTCACGTTGGTGCAAGCGGAACCGACTCGACTCCGCCCCGAAAACCGATAATGTTGCGAACAAAGCAGGAACAACGATGGGGATGACCATGGCATTGGCAGGCAGGGAAGCGACGATCGCCGATGTTGTCTCGATTGCCGTCGAATGCATCGACTGCGGCCGCAACAGGTGGTGGAAGCCGGCCGAGCTCAAGCGGCATGGGGTGAGGCCGGAGACACCGCTGGCCGCACTTTCGGGGCGCCTGATCTGCAAGGCCTGCCGGGCCGACGGCCTGCCGGGCGCCGCCGTCTCGATCCAGGCCGCCTTCATCGACGACCGGCAGCGGACCCGCGCCGAGGCGCGCCTGCTCAACGGTCGAGAGCTGGAGCAATCGAGGCGGGCTTGAGGGGGAGGGGCGGTGTTCTTCCTTCTCCCCTTGTGGGAGAAGGTGGCCGAGCGAAGCTCGGTCGGATGAGGGGTGTTGGACGGATCGCTACCTTGATGGCGTAAGTGCTTAAAAATCGCTTCTACATTTCCTCCGCCGCGTTCCTTCCAGCACCCCTCATCCGGCTCGGCGCTGTGCGCCGATCCACCTTCTCCCACAAGGGGAGAAGGCAACAAGCCTCAATACCCCAGCAATTCCTTGAGCGGGATGACGCGGAAGACGTTCTTGATGGCGTAGCGGTTGAAAGACAGCGTCTTGGGCGGGTTGTACTGCTCGACGATCAGCTCGGCGGCGGTGCGCTTGACCAGCTTCTTGATGAAGGCCTTGCCGTTTTGCTCGTTCTCCTCG
This sequence comes from Mesorhizobium sp. M0598, assembly GCF_040320865.1. Lineage (NCBI taxonomy): Bacteria > Pseudomonadati > Pseudomonadota > Alphaproteobacteria > Hyphomicrobiales > Phyllobacteriaceae > Mesorhizobium > Mesorhizobium sp. M0598. The sequence goes on from NZ_JAMYQL010000016.1 coordinate 103,338, forward strand.
GGCAGGGTCTCGATCACCACATGGTCGCCCGGCAACGCCTCGCGGCCGCCGCAATAGATCATCTCGCCGGGCTCGTAGCGCGGCACCATCGAATCGCTCAGCACGTGCAGCGCAAACACATTGCGCAGATGCCGGATCCCCGGCGGCCGCTGGACATAGCCGGCCGGCTGGCCGTTGAAGGTGAAGTCGCCATCGTCGCCGCCGACGGCGGTGCCGAGAAGCTGGATATCCATCGGCCCGGCGGGCAGGGGGCCGGGATCGGTGACGATCTCGGCATCGGCAACCGGCCCGGCATCTTCGAGGAAAACGACCTCGCCCTTGCCGAGCGCCACCGGGTCGACGCGCAGGAACGCGGCGGTCTTCAAAAGGTTCTCGGTCTTGGGCAGGTTGCGCCCGGTCTCCCAATTGCCGACGGCAGCGACATCGGTGTCGTTGTGCTCGGCAATGTGGCGCATCACCAGGCCGCGCTGCTTGCGCGCCCGGCGGATCGCCGCCCCGACCTTGATCGACAGTGCAGTTTTCACCATAGCTCCATCTGAGGCACAAGATTCGGTTTCGTCTATGCAAGAATCGCTTGCATTTTGGTTTGAGTTATGCTCTTATGTAGTCATGCACAAGTCGCTCCGCCAGCTTTCGGTCCTTGAATCCGCCCTTCAGCGCGCCGGCAGCGCTCGCCTGGAGGTGGTAGCGCAACCGATCGCCGAGGCCATGCATGTGCCAACCCTGTCCCCTTCGTCGCGGCTGTCCTCCCCCCCGGCCGGGACGATGCCCGAGGCTCGCGCCTCGGATCCGGCAGCGCAAGCGGCCGGAACGGCCGGAGCCGTTCCCCTCACGGCTCCGGCCACGAATTGCCTGCCGGCCGGCAATGCGGAAGCCGCGGTTTCCTGCATCCGCACCGAAGACGGCACGGTCATCGCCTTCGACAAGCGGACGGGCAAGGCAGTGTCCGGCGCAACAAGGCAGGCGGCCGAGATGAAACTCGATCGCAGCAGACCACGCGAAGGCTGACGGGCTTTCGAGCCTGAGGCCGGAGAAGCCGGCGCCGCACACAACCATTTTTGCAGGGAATGAAACATCATGGCCGCCCGCTATTCCGCCTCGGAACTGGAACAAATCGAGAACTGGCTGATGAGCGGACTGTCGGCCGCGAAGATCGCTGCCCGGCTCGGTGCGCAGCGTCGTAGCCCGGTCTCACGCGCGGCCATCATCGGCATCGTCCACCGCACCGCCCGTTTGCGCACCATCGGCCTTGCGAGATCCAAAGGTTTGTGTGGCGGACGGCATGGGAAACCGCTGGCAAAGCCGTCAAGCACCGCGGGTCAGGCAGAGGCGATAGCCATGCAGTCCCAGCCACGCTGCCGCCCGGCAAGGCTGTCGGCCAGGCTGGCGCCGCCGGCCTGGCAGCCGGGTCCGGCTCGGATCACCGGGACCGATGGCGCGCCGCTCGAAATGCCGGCGCCGCGCCCGATCGCCGCCGGCGGTCGCCAGCCGCATTTCGCCGCCATGCGCTTCATCGATTGCCTGTTCGAGCGCTGCCGCGCGCCGCTCGATACGACGCTGCAGGAGGATGCGGAAAACGACGCCCCCGGCAGCCGGCCAGGTTTGGACATGCTGTGCTGCGGAATGCGCACGAACCCATCGAAAAGCTACTGCGCCTATCACGCTGCGCGCTTCCTGCGCACGCTGCCGGCCGAAGCGATTTGAGCCCGCTGCAATGAGGCTGGAAGTTCGCCAGAGCCCGACGACCAAAACCCAGGAGGACCGAGCCGATGAGCACCAAAACCGCCCAAAAGGCCAAAGCCAGGCCACCGAGATTGCCGAAAGGCGAGGCCGAGCAGGTGCGCATCCGCAAGGAGATCGGCCATGATTTCGCACTGAAGGACGACCGGTTCGGCCGCAAGCGGCTGGCGAAGGGGACGCAGGAGGGAGCGCGCCTCTATGAGGTCTCCAATGACGGCCACACCGCGACCGGCGGCATCGTGCGGGTGCGCAACGTCGACCCGCTGAGCGGCCTCACCTCGCTGTCGCGCCAGCAGCGCGAGGCGGGCATGCGCTACCGCCAGGATTTCCGCAACTCGTCCGAGGCAACCGCCAAGCCGATGGCTTGGGCCGAGCGCGTCGACGGCGGCCGCACCGGCAGCGGCGTCGCCGAACACATCCTGTCCGCCGGCCGCGACCATGCCGAGGCCACCAGGGCGCTTGTCCATTGGGAGATCGCCGGCATCGTGCAAAAGGTCTGCTGTGCCGACGCAACGGTCAAGAGCCTGGCCGAACAGGCCGGCGAGCCGCGCGACGCGGTGGTGAAACTACTCAAGATCGGACTCGACATATTGGCCGTGCATTACGGCATGATGCTGATGCGCAAGCCGAGGTGAGGAGCCCCGCCGATCCGGCCGGCAATACCGGCCGGATCGATCCGTCAACGACGGCAGACACGGATTCTTTCGATGACCCGGTGGTGATGACGCCAGTGCTTGATGACTTCGGTGTGGCAGCGCCGGTGGTGGTACCGGTAGCGCGGCCTGTAGTCCTCGTTATAGACATCATAGCGGTAACGGGGGACGTACTCATCGTCGTAATCGGAATACCGATGGTGGCGATAATAATAGTCGTCGTCATAGCCGTTGCCGATGCCGATCGTGACGCTGCCGCCGGCATTCGCCGGGCCGATCACGGAAGCCGCCGAGGCGATGGCGATCACCGAGGCAAGCAGGAGCTTCTTCATAGCTACCTCCTTCTTTAACGTCCCTCTAATAGAAAAACCCCCGAGGGGCAGCCTCGTTCCATAGATTGGCAAGATGTAAGGAACGGACGGGCGCGAAGTTTAGCGCCTGCTGGCGCGAAAACGCCGCTGGCTGCGCCGGGGTCGGATCGTCGACGCAGCGTGGCCGCTCCTCTCATCAAACAGCGGCAATCGCGCGTCAGTCCCGTCTTTTGCCGACGTCTGCCTACAGAACATGGCCCAATTCCAGCAAAACGAACGCGGTCGCACCCAGCACAGCGAGGGCGTAGGCCGCATAAAGAACAAGTAGCATTACCTCAAAGTCCCGGACGAAGCTTGTGGCAATCCTGGTCTCCTTAGGCTCCGCTTTCTCGATGCGGTCGGTTTCCAGTTTCTCCGTTGCCACAACGAGGCAGACAATCCTGTCGTTGTCGGCCGCCTGTAATATCCGTTCCGTCAAATCGACTGCAATCACTGGATCATCGGCCAACTGATCTGGCGATAGCCGGCTTTCAGTGACGGTCTGGATTTCACGCTTTCTCACGCACGCATAATTGCGTCGACTAAATTAGGTTCCACTAAAATAGATAGATTGCCTCGACCCGATCACGGCGTGGTGAGCGTGATCCCACCTGGGCTCCACCTGGGCGGTGAACTCCGCCTGAGGCCCCCATTTGCCGACCGTCGAGGCGAATCTCGATCGGCGCATCCTCCGATCAAACGGCGCGGGCTTCTTTATAGGCTGCTACGGTGCGCCATTGCTGGTAGGTCGCAATGCTAAAGCCGCCAAACCTTCATATCGCGAACGCAGCGCCGACGTCTTCGGTGCCGACCGGTTATGACGAAGATCGCATGCTTACTTATATCCGGCTGCTCGACGCGTCGGCTGAAGGGACCGATTGGCGCGAGGTCGCCCGCATCGTTCTGCACATTGATCCGGAGCAGGAGCCGGACAGGGCTTTCCGGGCGTGGGCGACACATCTGGCGCGTGCACGATGGATGACCAGGAAGCGGAACGAGTTGCGCCAATTGCATGATGAGTGGTGGGGATGAGCACTATCTAAGCGGAACTGCCGTCTCGGTCTGGCCGTTGAGGGAGGAGGCCAACATGGAAAAGCGCCCAATGACTTCTTGGCGAGCCGATACTTTCGAGCTGTGCTGCCTTCTTGCAGTTCCGCTGTCGCTTATCCTTACGGTTTTCCTGGCGGGTCTTATCCTTAGCTGAGTCCGGCATGGTTCCTTGCCGAGGGGCTGGGTCGTGATCCGACAAGATCCGGAGCCGTTACTTTACAGCCGCCGCCATCACATCCGAAAACAGCGCCCGCTCCACTGCCGGTTCCAGCGTTTCGGCGAAGGGCGTCGCCAAGTGGTGGCGGTCGCGGAAGGCTAGTTTGCCGTCGATGAAGACATGGCAGGTGGTCTGGTCGCAAAAGCGGTCGGTCATGTCGATGTAAGCAGCGTTCGGTGTCGAGCGCACGATATCGCGCTCGATGGTGGCGATGTCGTCGTTTGCCGCCATGATCCTCGGCGTGTCGCATGTCGCGGGCGTCTGGCCCCGCCACAGCGCCCGCGCCACGCATTTGTCGGCGTAGCTTGCATTGTAGGGAACGTCCCTGATGACCGCGACCTTGATGCCGGCCTGGCTGAAGGCTTGAAGCGTCCAGGTGAGGCCCGTCCGCCACTGCGCTTGCCAATCGGCGTGCTTCAACTCCTCGGGCGATTCTTTCATCACATTGCCGATCGAGAACTCCGAGATCACCACCAGTTGCGGGTGGAGCGCGATGATGTCCTTGACCGACTGCTCGCGCCATTGATCGCATTCGGTGTAGTCGCGCTTCAGCCGCCAGTTCCAGGTCGTCACCCGCGAAGCCCGGCAGGAGGATTTGAGAAAGGTGACGACGCGAAAATTGTTCTTCTCGGCCGCCTTGATCAGCGGCGTCGACCAATGGTCGGCATGCGAGTCGCCGAACAGCACGACCGAGCGCTGGGCATCCTTGCGGCCGAACATGCAGGGCTTCGGCTTGACGGTCTCGAAATCGAGCACGCAGCCGCCATTGCTCGCGCGCACGGTGGAGAGCTGCGCGGCGCTGTCGGCGATGACGTGCTGTTCGGGGCTGAGATTGTGCTCGGCAAAGCGCGCATTGCCATAGGCCGCGACCACGCCGGCGCCGGTCAGCGCGACGGCGGGCACCAGCGCCCGCGCTGCTCCGGCCATCAGCCAGCCGTTGCGGCGGATCGGGTTCTCGATGAAATGATAGGTGAACATCGATAGAAGCAGCGCCAGCGCCGCGCAGGCAAGGCGGTCCAGGATGGACAGGCTGGGAACCACCATCGCCGCATAGACGATGACCGGCCAGTGCCAGAGATAGAGCGAATAGGACAGCCGGCCCAACCATTGCATGGGCGGCAGCGCCAGCACGGCGCTCGGCAGATTGCGGCCGCCGCTGCCGCTGAGCAGCAGCAGCACGGTGCCGGCAACAGGCGCCAGCGCATTCACCCCGGGAAACGGCGAGTCTTCGTCCAGCATCAGATAGGCCCAGGCGATCAGCGCCAGACCGAGGCCTGCCTGGAGCGTGGCCAGCAGCGGCCGGTCGCGCCAGATCTTTGCCGGCGCCATGGTCGCGAGGCCGCCGGCGGCGAATTCCCAGGCCCTGAGCGGCGAGAAATAGAACGCCCAGGGCTGCGACACTTCCGTCAGCCAGGCGCAGGCGGCGAAGGAGGCCGCGCCGGCGACGCCGATGACGATAATAGCGGCGCGCTTGCCGGGACGCAGCCAAGCGGCGGCAAGAAGCAGCGCCGGCCATGCCAAATAGAACTGTTCCTCGACCGAGAGCGACCAGAAGTGGATGAACGGGTTGTTCGTGGCGTCGGCAGCGAAATAGTCGAACGACCAGCGGATCAGCCAAAGGTTGATCATGTAGGCGGAGGCGAACATGGCGCCTTTCGAATAAAGCGCCTGTTCCTCCGGCGACAGGATGAAGTAACCCGTGAACAGCGTGGCGAGGATGACGAACAGTGCCGCCGGCAACAGGCGCCGGGCGCGCCGGGCGTAGAAGCGCCAGAGGTTCAGCCGCCCGGTCTCGGTGATTTCCGTAACCAGGTGACGGGTGATCAGATAGCCGGAGATGACGAAGAAGATGTCGACGCCGGCAAAGCCGCCGGGCAGGCCGGACAGACCAAAATGGAAGGCGATGACACCCGCCACCGCCAGCGCGCGCAGCCCTTCGATGTCAGGCCGAAATGATGCCGACACAATCACCTCATGCAAGGAATGCCCACCTCGCAGAGGCTCGACCCGATGCGACGATATTGCAATGCAACAAATCTAACGCAGTGCAACATAGGGGGAGGGCGCGGCTCCTCCAGTTCCTCGCGTGGGCGATTCACTCACATGAGCGATTCGAGAGCGACTGATATGGAAGCGAAGCGAAGGGCGCCGAGGCGATCACGCCTTTTTCAAAAACTCGGTCTTCAGCACCAGGCCCTTCACCTGTCTGGTGCTGCATTCGATCTCGCCGGGATTGCCGGTGAGGCGAATATTCTTCACCAGCGTGCCGCGCTTGATCGTCTCCGACGTGCCTTTGACCTTGAGATCCTTGATCAGGGTCACGGAGTCGCCCTCGTGCAGCGCCGTGCCATTGCTGTCTCTTATGATCGCGTCGGTCATGGCAGGTCTTTCGTGGGACTCCGGTGCGGAGGTGGTTGGCTCATTATCCGGCCTATCCCACGGTTGGCGGCGAGGTCAAGCGTGCCGGGGGCAGCGTGCCGGTAACCAAGCATGCCGACCGCTAATGCTAGGCGGACGGCCGACCGGAAAACCCGGATTGTGAGCAGACTGGGACCCCTGGGCGGTAGTGGCATTGCCGCTTCGCGACATGCGCTCCGGCCAAGCCATGCCAATGGCGCCACGGCAATCGAAGTCGTGGCCTTTTACGCGGATATTCCGGCACGAGTTCAAATAGATGAGCGCCCGCCCGTGCGGACAGGAAGGTCGCAGTGACAGACCTGCCCGCCCTTTCGCTTGGTGCGTTATTTCAATTGGCAACGATCACTTGTTGGCGCCACCGAGCTGGTTGGCCATCTTGCAGAAGTCGGCATGCATCGTGGCAATGCCTGCGTCGCTGCATTCCTTCAACATCATGGCCCGGTCGCTCGTGGACATGGCCATCCATGCCGCCTTGAATTCGGCTTCCGACTTCATGGTCTTCATGCCGGCGTCGGTGAAGAAGGGGTTCATTTTCTGCGGATCGTCGAGCGCCGAAGTGCCCGTGGCACCGGCGGCAAGCGCTGCGCCGGTCATCATCGAAAGCGCCATCGCGCCCATGCAAAGCGTCTTGATGTTCATGATCATTCCTCCTGAGCTGCTGCTTTGAGGTTGTCCATCAGCGATCTACGAAGGAACGGTGTTTTGACCCAAAAGTTCCACGTTCTGGCGCAGACATGGAACAGGATTGCCCGTGACGTCATTAATGCAAAAAATTCTACCATGACTGAATTTGCCGCGCTGCCGACCAGGGCAATCGGCGTCCAGCTGGGTGAGACGCTGCGAAGTTGCACGCCGGCTCAATATGCCCGATCATGGCGACGGCGGGGCGGAGGTATCAAGTGGCGGCAAATCGTCGAAACGACGCGCACCTGTCGGACCCCCGGCGGGCGGGCATCGTTTCCGCGGCCAGGGCGCTTCCGCGCACATCGCTGCCCAGCGTAGCGTCGGTCGTGACGGCCGTCGCGGCGCTCTATTTCGGGCGCGAGGTCTTTCTGCCGATCGCAATCGCGCTGCTGCTTACCTTTGCGCTCGTGCCCATGGTGTCGGCACTCAAGCGAGCCGGCATTCCGCGTCTTCCTGCCGTGATCGCCAGTGTGCTCGGCGCATTCACGGTGCTGGCTCTGTTCTCCTTCATCGTCGCCACGCAGGTCAGTGAACTGGCGCAGAACATTCCGCTTTACCAGGCGAATATCCTGACCAAGGTCCGGTCGCTCAAGGAAACCGGCGTCGGCGGCGGCATCGTTTCCAGATTGAGCCGGGTGATCGAACGCGTCGGCCAGGAGCTCGACAGACCCGAGCCCACACAACCCGCCGCCGATCAGCCTCCGCGGGAACCGATCCCGGTCGAAATCGTCGCGCGCGAACGACCGCTCGAGGTTCTCCAGAATCTGATCGGCCCGCTGCTGAGCCCGCTGGCATCGGCCGGACTGATCGTCGTGGTCGTCATATTCATGCTGCTCGAGCGGGAGGACCTGCGCGATCGCTTCATACGCCTCGTCGGCTATGGCGATCTGCATCGAACCACCGAGGCGCTGCAGGATGCCGGCAAGCGCGTCGGCCGCTATCTGCTCATGCAATTGGTCGTGAACATCGTCTATGCCGTCCCAATTGCAATCGGACTTTGGCTGCTGGGCATACCCAATCCATTGCTGTGGGGCTTGCTGGCGCTGGCGCTGCGCTTCGTTCCCTATATCGGCCCGGTCATCGCGACGTTGTTGCCTCTGTTCCTGGCGCTGGCCGTGGCGCCCGGGTGGTCGCTCGTGCTATGGACCGCAGGGCTTTTCGTCGTGGTGGAACTGATCACCGGCAACGTGATCGAACCTTGGCTCTACGGCTCGCGCACCGGGCTGTCGCCATTGGCCATCATCGTTGCGGCGATCTTCTGGACCTGGCTTTGGGGGCCATTGGGCCTGGTTTTGTCGACGCCGCTCACGGTCTGCCTCGTCGTGCTCGGCCGCCATGTGCCGCAGTTCGAATTCCTCGACGTTCTGTTCGGCAACGAACCCGTGCTCGAACCGCACGCCCGGCTTTACCAGCGGCTGTTGGCCGGCGATCCCGAGGAAGCGACGGACCATGCCGAGGAGATGCTGGAGGAAGAATATCTGGTCGAGTTCTACGACAAGGTCGCGATTCCCGCACTTCTGCTCGGCGAGCAGGACCGGGTGCGTGGTGTGTTGAGCGATGAGCAAAGACAGCAGGTCGCGGGCAGCGCGCTGACGATGGTGGCGAACCTCGACGACAGCGCGCAGGAGGAGGCGGAAGCGGACGACACGGCCGCGGCCGAGGACAACGGCTCACGCGAGGACAAGCACGTTCCGGGGCAGGTTCAGGGCGAGGAGTACACCGAACTGCCGGATGGCACGGGCATGTCGGTGCTGTGCGCCGGAGGGCGCGGCGAACTCGACGACGCGGCTGCCGCCATGCTGGCGCAGGTGCTCGAAGTCCAGGGCGCCACGGTGTTGAGAGCGAGCTTCGCCGAGATCGAACCGGGGAGCATTCGCCGCCTTGAGCTCGACGCCGTCTATACTGTCGTCGTCGGGTTTTTGAACCGGGATTCCGTCAAGCACGGGCGGTTCCTGGTCCGTCGGCTGAAACGCGCCAAACCAAGGTTGCGAGTGGGCATCGTGTTGTGGTCGGAAGCCGACAGCGACAACCAGGAGGCAGATGCCAGATTGGCCAACGAGATCAACGCCGATTTCGTCGCACATGGCATGGTAGGCGCGGTGCTCGGTGCGTTGTCCAGCGCTCCGCCGGTGGCGCTGAAGACCACCGCCAAACGCCGCATGCGCCGCCTGACGCCGGCGCGCAAGAAAGAGCCGCTCGCCGCGGCAAAATGAGCGCGGCGAAGACTGCGGCAGGTCGGGTTATTACCGCTTTCGCGAAAGTGGTAATAACGAAACGGATCAGGTTATCTTCGCAAGGTCGCGCTGAACCGTCCGCTGCGGCAAACGGCGCCAACCTTCATACAGTCCAGAAATAGCGCACCGTATGGAAGAAGACCGGGGCGGCGAAGACCAGGCTGTCGGCACGGTCCATCATGCCGCCATGGCCTTCGATCAGATGGCCCCAGTCCTTGACGCCTTGATCGCGCTTGATGGCGGAGGCGACCAGCCCGCCAAGGAAGCCCATCAGGCAGGCGATGAAGGCGACGCCGGCTGCCTGCAGCGGCGAGAACGGCGTCAGGAACGACAGCAGCGCGCCGAGCAGGCTCGATGCCGCCAGCCCGCCGACCAGCCCCTCCCAGGTCTTCGACGGCGAGACCGTCGGCGCCAGGAGATGCCGGCCGAACAGCTTGCCGAAAATATATTGCAGCACGTCGCTGCCTTGCACGGTGATGATCAGGAAAGCGATCAGCAACAGGTTGCGGCCTTCGAAGCCTGGCACCTCGAGCGTCAGCAGCGCCGGCACGTGGCTGACGCAGTAGACCGAAATCATCACCGCCCATTGCTGCGCCGAGACGCGCTCGAGAAAGCGTTCGGTGTCGCCGTGCAGCGCGGTGATCGCCGGCATCAGCAGGAAGCAGTAGACCGGGATGAAGATGGTGAACAGGCCGTACCAGGCGGTCCACACCAACCAGTACTGGAACGGGATGACGATGCCGAACATGCCGAGCAGCACCCAGTGGTCGCTGCGGCGGCTGTGCGTCAGCGTCACGAATTCGCGCAACGCTGCGAACGAAATCAGCGCGAACAGGATGGTCATGCCGGGGCGGCCGAAGAAGAAGGCGACGGTGATCGCCACCACCATCACCCACCAGGCATTGATGCGCTGGGTCAGGTTGACCAGCGTCGGCGACAACGGCTTTGGCGCACGCCATGACAAGACGCCGGCGACGACGCTGGCGCTGATCAGCACCGCCAGCAGGCCGACAATCAGAATGAGGGTTTCGTGCATCATCGGCAGCATTTTGCCTTGGTCCTCAATCGTCTCGCTGCGGCCGGGGGTTCAGCGCCATCAGCGTTTCGCGGGCGCGGTCGAGAAAGGCGCGGCGTTCCTCACCCGGTTGAATGGCGATCGGCGCGCCGAAGACGACACGGCAAAGCAGCGGCACCGGCACGAATTGCCCCTTGGGCAGCACCCGCGACATGTTCTCGATCCAGCACGGGATGAGTTCGACATCGGGCCGCGCCATCGACAGATTGTAGAGGCCGGAGCGGAACGGCAGCAGCGGTTCGTCGGTCATGTTGCGCGTGCCTTCGGGAAACAGGATCAGCGAATGGCCCTGGTCGAGCACCGACAGCATGATCGAGATCGGATGCTGCGTTTCATCCGTCCACTGCCGGTGGATCAGCACGGAAGACAGCATGTCCTCGGCAATGAAACGGCGCAGCCGCGTCTTGCTCCAATAATCGGCGGCCGCCACCGCATGGGTACGGGCGCGCTCCTTCTCGCTGAGGCAGGCCGACAGCAGGATGAAATCGCCGTGGCTGGCATGGTTGGCGAAGTAGATGCGCTGCCGGTCCGATGGCTGGCTGCCGTTCCAGATCGGCCGCACTCCGGTGACCACCCAGGCCAGTGCCGACAGGCCGACCGAGGTCACCGTCTGCAGCAGGGTATAGGTGCTGACGCGAAGCTTTGTCATGGACGGGCTCAAAAGAATGCCGCGACGACCGAGGCCGCCGCGAACAGGCTGAAGGCGATGCGCTGCTTGGCGAGCAGACGGCGCGTGCCGGCCATCCGCTGGTCGAGCGAGCGGCCGCCGGCGGCCGTGGGTTTCAGCCGCATGCGCGCCAGCACGTCGTCGATCGCCGCACCGCCGCCTGCCTCGCTGGCGTGGCTGGCCATCAGCCGGAACAGCAGCGCGTCGAACAAAAGCAGGGCCGAGAGAATAATTGTGGCTATGGCACCCGCGGCGGCGATCAGCCAGGCCGCCGCGGACAGCGACGATGTTTGCGGCGCAGCCGCCAGCCCGATGACCGGCGCCGCCAGCAAGGCAGCAGTAATCGACAGCAGCGGCCACGCCACCTGCACCATCAGCCCGGCGGCGAACGTCTCGGCCTTATCTCGAAAGGCGGTCATGTCGCCGCGTCCATGCCAAGATGCACAGGCCGGCCCGCGGCGGCGAGCTTGCCTCGCGCCTGATCCGGCGTGTCGGCCCGGCCGCTGGCGACCAGCCATTCGGCGACGACGGCGGCGCTGCGTTGGAAGCCAAGCGCGCAGCAGACCAGCACCGTGCCCTGGCTCTGCGCCGTCTCGATCGCCGCCACCGCTTGCGCACGCGCCTCGCGAGACGGCGGCAAAAGGTCGACCATGGGCAGGCTCAACCAGCGGATCGAGGCGCCACGCGGCCTTTCCAATTCGCCGGCAAGGTCGATCACCGTGCCGAAGGCGTCGGCCTCGGCGGCGGTCGGAAAACGGCCAAGGGAAACACCGTCGGCAATGACGATCTGCGCCGGAAGCTTTCGCGTCCATGCCCACACATTGACCTTGGCGGCAACCCGGTAGGGCCACAGCAGAAGACGGCTGGCCAGCGACACGCGGCCATCGGCTGTTTTCTGGAACACCTTGGCGCCGACGCCGGCATAGGCGAAAGCGACTATGGCCAGCGCCAGTGCCGGCCACAACAGGATGAGCCATAACGCCGAGACCAATGCGCCGGTAGCGGCGCCGGCCAGCGCAAGGATTGCGCCGAGCGCATAGAACAGCGCCAGCCGCCGCGCCTTCGGATCAGTGCTCAGGCGGAAGCCGGTGAACGGCAGCTCGCCGTCGCGCGGAAACAGCCACAGCGCGAAAAGGCCGAGCAGCGCGCCGGTCGGAATGTCGATGAAATGGTGCTGCCACGTCGTCAGCACCGAGGCGCCGATCAGGAAACACCAGACATGCCAGGCGACGCCGGCGATGCCGGGCAATCTGTGACGCCAATGATCCCAGATGATGACCAGCAGCGCGATATGCAGCGACGGCGCCTGGTTGAAGGGCTTGTCGAAGCCGCCGAGCACGGCGAACATGAAGCCGGGCAGGCCGCTCGTCTGCGGGCGCACGAACGTCGCAGTCAGCGGGAACAGGATGAAGCAGGCGACGGCGACGATCTGCGCCGTCAGATAGCGGCCGGCAAGGCGGTCGACGCCGCTCTTTGAATTGTTCAACAGCAACGACAAGCCATAGAACAGGTTGATCGACCAGTAGGGCACGATCGTCCAGGCAAGGAACGGGATGCCATGCTCCCAGCCGAAGACGATGCTGCCGACATCGTCGCGCCGCGACGCCAGCCAGTTGGCGAAGCCGTAGGTGGCGTAGAAGAACGGCGCCAGAAATGCCAGCCACAATGCGGCGCGCAGGATTATCCCGGGATACGGCTCGCGCGGCAAGGCCGGAAGGGCAGGGGCATCGCGAGGTAAGGCAGAGGCAGGCAAGTCCATGCTCAGGCGCGCCGCGCGACCGAAACGGTGAAGATGCCCCACTGGTCGATGCGCTGGTCGAGCTTCTCGAAGCCGGCGGCCGCCACCAACTGGTCCATCTCGGTCTGCGTGCGGCGGCGCATCACCCAGGCCTGGCCGCCGCGGTGCGAGGTCAGGCTGCGCGCGATCATCTCGAGCTGCGGATGCCAAGGCTGGTTGGTGTAGACGAGCAGGCTTCCGGGCTGCATGGCGCTGGCCAGTCCACCGAGCGAGCGGGCGATCATGGCATTGTCGGAAAACAATTCGTAGAGCCCCGAGACGATGGCGAGATCCGGCGCCGGGTCGAGCCCGGCCAGCATCGTGGCGTCGAAGGCGTCACCTTGATGGAACGAGACGGTCGCCGGCAGCTTGCGCTCGGCGATCAGCTTGCGGCCGAGCGAGACGTTCAGCTCGGAGAAATCCTGTAGCCGCACGCTTGCCGGCGGCGCGGCGCATTTCTGCACGGCATCGAGCACATAGCGGCCATGGCCGGCGGCGATATCGACGATATGGACTGGCCGGCCGGCGGCCTTCAGCGTCTCAACGGCGCTGCCGATCAGCTCTTCCAGATGCAGCTTGCGCTGGCGGATGCCGCGCCAGCCGATGGCATCGAGAAAGGTGCGGTCGATCATGCGGCCAATGGGGCTGATGCCGCGCGCCTCGTTCTCGTAGACGTAGTCGAGCGTCGAGCCGGAATCGAAGCCGGTGGCAATCCCCGTCTTCATGCCGGATGACAACCAGGCGCCCATGCGGATCGAGGCGCGGCTCATTGTCCAATAGAGCCCCCTGGGAGACAGCAGCGGCAGCGGCGAGGCCAGCCGGTCGGCCTCGTCGCGCGTGTAGCCGGCACGGTCGGCCTCGGTCAGGTCGACCGGCTCTTCCGGCGCCGCGAACTGCCTTTCGAGGAAGGGCCTGATCAGGTCGAGTGCCTTGTGGCGGTCGCGCTCGCCCAAGGTGTCGTGGAAGAAGCCGGGCAGCACGTGCCGCTCCTTGGCCGGGCTCGCCAGATTGACGAAGAATTCGTGCTGCGGTCCATGCCGCACCACCCAGTCGCTGCCGGAGATCAGAAGCTGTGTCGGCACGGTGATGGCGCGGGCGTCGGCGACGATGCGCGCGGCATGATCGTAGAGCTCGACCAGGATGTTGGAGGCGATCGGCCGGGTGATCAGCGGGTCGGCGTCGAAGGAGGCGATGCGCTCGGGGTCATGCGTCAGGAATTTCGCCTTGACGTAGGAATTGACGAAGAAGCGGCCCTTCAGCTTCTGCCACAACGCAATGCCTTGCTTGGCGAAGGGCACGTAGAGCTTGACCGAGAAGGCCGGCGAGGCCAGCACCAGGGCGCGAATGTCAGGCGCATAGTCATGCACCCAGGCGGCGGCAAGCACGGCGCCGAAGGATTGCGCGATCAGCGCGATGTCGCGCCGGGTAAAGCCGTCGCTGCCGATCTCGCGCACAAAACAATCGATGTCGCGCACCAGCGCGGCAAACGACGGCGCATAGCCGCGTTCGCCGGCGGAGCGGCCATTGCCGCGCGCGTCCCACGCATAGAAGGCGTGGTCGGGCATCTGGAGCTCGTCGACCAGATGCGCCATCCGGCCGCCATGCTCGTGGCCGCGATGGAACAGCAGGATGGCGCCCTTGCGGTTTTCCGACAGCGCCGGCCAATAGCGGTAGAAGATCTCGGTGCCGTCATGGCTCTTGAAGCTGCGCTCCTGCGCCACCCGCTCGATATTGGCTGAAGCCACTGCGGCAACCGTCTGTTGGTGAAGCATGTTGTTCTCCCTGGCGAGACCGGAATTCAGCTGCCGCTCCCGTTAAGGCCGCTGCGTATCCGGTTGATGGCGGTCGCCAGCGAGAGTGTAGCCATGGCCGGAAACACGAGCGGCGTGAGCGCCGGGACCCACAGGCCGGACGCGATAAGCACGGCGAGGATGCCGAGCGCCAGCGCCCGGTCGCTTTTGCCGAACGGGCCGGCATAGTTGCGCCCGGTTCCCGCGGCGATGCCGAGCACGCCGGCGAACTCCGTGATCATAGCCGCGATCGCACATGCAACGACGCCCCAGGCAGGAAAAATGACGGCAAAGGCCAGGATCAAAGCGAGATCGGAGACAACATCGCAGAGCTCGTTGAGATACATGCCGAGCTTCGAGGCCTGGCCATGTTCCCTCGCGAGCATGCCGTCGATGGCGTTCAGCGCCATTCGCGTAAACAGCACGAGCGGCATCAGCAGAAAGACCACGCGGTGGCCGGCAAGGGCTGCCACCACAAGGCCGGTGGCGAGCGAGAGGGCAGCGGCCAGCAGCGTGATCTGGTTGGCGGTGACGCCGGCCCTGGCCAGGCCGTCGGCAAGCGGCCGCAGCCTGGCCTGGAAGGCCGGTTTCAGCGCATAAAGCGTCGGCATGTGCGAACCCCCCGGCCGCGGTGCAAAGTGATGTTGGCGAGGATGGTCAATTGGCGCGCAAGACGCAAGGGCGGCGCCCACCACTTTCCGCAAACTTGCCGGACGGCTATGTCCTCGCTTTGACCGTGTCGCCCGGGAACCGTGCGGGCAAGCTTTCTTCGGCCGCCGCCCAGGCGCGACTATGGTAACGCCGCAGGATGAGAATGCATGTCGCGAAGACCGCCAGCCCGCAAATCACGCCGGGCGACATGCCCCCGCCGAAAGCGGACTTAACAACGATGCCGGTGAAGACGCCGGCAATGGCGCCATTGATCGTGCCCACCATCCCCGCGGTGGTCATGAAATATTGCAGCGGCGAGGGTCTGAGGCCCTTGTCGACCAGCACCGCCGAGGGGTCGTCATGCGTGGAATTGACAAGGTATTTTTGCAGAACGGGCGCCAGCTCGACGAAATAGTGGCGGATCCGGGCCATGCCGCGGGCATGCACCATGTCCTCGATGGCAACCTGTACAGCGCGAACGAAGGTGACCAGGCCGATGAAGAAAAGGCAAGGCAGCAAGATCAGGCTGAACAACACGAACGGCCTGCCCATCTCCGTGACCTGCGCGACGAAGGACAAGGCAATCGTTGCGCTCGAGACCGAGGTCAGGAACAGATCGGCTCGCTGATTCGCTTCCTGAATGGTCGCGGCGCGAGCGTTTTGCAGCACGAAATGCTCGGTCGTCAGGCACTGCAGGGCCTGCTGCGCCTGGTCAGGCGGAACCGGAGCGTCGGGAGAACGGGTCATCGACATTTGCCCGCTTCTGCCCGCCGGAACCGGCAGGCAGAAGGGGCGTCGTCCTACGAGCCGTCAGGACTTGCCGTCGCCGCCGGTGATGGCGATACGCTTGGCCTTTGCCTGGGCGCGCTCCGTCTTGGGCAGCGTCACGCTGAGCACACCGTTCCGGAACGCGGCGTTCACCTTGTCTTCGTCGACTTCGTAGCCGAGCGGGATACGCCGCTCGAAACGGCCATAGAAGCGTTCGGAGAACTGCCTGTCCTTGTCCTCGGTCTCTTCGCGCTTCTCGCCGCGCAGCGTCAGCACGCCGTCATCGAGCAGCAGCTCGACGTCCTTCGCGTCCATGCCGGGGATCTCGGCGGTGACGCGGATCTCCTTTTCGCCATCGGCGATGTCGATACTGGGCCAGCTGACGCGGGCAGCGGAGAAGCCACCGAGCGACGGCAGCCGCGTGTCGAAGCCGCGGAACGCCTCGTCGAACAGGCGGTTCATTTCGCGATGCAGCGTCAGGAAGGGATCGCGATCGGCGTCACGGAACAGGCTGGGGGTCTGATTGTTCTCCCGGCCCCAGGGAATGAGATCACGAATAGCCATTGCATAGTCTCCTTTCTCGATTGGTGCGTTCAGGCAGCCTGCTTGTTTGCTTCGACCTGCGCGACCTTCGGCCCGGTCTTCGGCGAGGCGACATCGGTCGCGATGGCGATGCGCCGAGGCTTCATCTCCTCGGGCACCTCACGTACCAGATCGATGCTGAGCAGGCCGTTGTCGAGCGAGGCGCCTGCGACCTTGACGTGATCAGCAAGCTCGAAACGGCGGGTAAAGGGCCGTGCGGCGAGGCCACGATGCAGATACTCCGCGTTATCCGGCTCCTTGTGCTGGCCGGAGACAATCAGGAGGTTGGGTTCATGGGTGATTTCGAGGTCGTCCTCGGAAAAGCCAGCGACGGCGATGGTGACGCGGTAGTTGTTCTCGCCGCTGCGCGCGATGTCATAGGGCGGCCAGGCGTCGAAAGCCTGCGGAGCATTTTCCAGCAGGTTGAAGACGCGGTCGAAGCCGATGCTCGACCGATAGAGCGGGGAAAAGTCGAATGCGGTTCTCATAGCTACATCCTCCATCGAGCAACATAGATACGAGGGGCGCCAAAGAGCTGGCGCTCCCTGGTTCCGCCGGCCCCATTTCGGCGACCGGTGCCTTCGATTTGGTTATTGTCCGCCGCAAGTCAAGACCCGGTGGCTCTCGCGTTGCCGGTTTTTCGGGCCGGTTTTCGGTCGGCTCGGCGAGGCTGCCAATCCCCCTTTTTGCGGCGAGATGTCCGGCAGGAGATTGCCTGTTTGGTTTCAATCGCCAACGCTGACTTCCCCGGCCGGTTATTGTCTGCCGCGGGTCAAGACCCAGATTCTTGTGTTGCTGGGCCCGTTCCCGGCACTCGCAGATGGAGCTGACCATGACACGCGACGAGATCATTTCTGTGCTGGGCCCGGTCGACGAAGCCGTGATCGCCGACATTGCGGCGACGGACGGGACGGTCCAGGAATTGCGCGAGGCCCTGGCCTGGATCGCCGCCGACGAGGCGTTGGTGAACGAGGGCCGACCGCTGCCGACCGCAAGAGTAGCGACGCTGATCGAACTGCTGCAAGGGCCGGACGAGGAGGAATAACCGGCTGTCGCCGCGATGCTCTTGAACCGCGCAGAGAGACGAACCACGTCCTTCAGCGGCGCCGGCCGGCCGCCGGTGCCGCCAGCATAACGTTGCTTGCTCAAACAAGAAGACGATCAGAAAACAAGGAGGAAGTGATGGACGACGTCCGCTTTGCCGAGCCGATCACGTTGAAATTCCAATCCAGCGAGCGCAAGGTCGCCAGCAGTTGGGAAGCCATCGAATGCATGCGCCAGCAGTGGCCGGACCGTGCACGCGGCCGGAGTTGGCGCGCCGCCTATCGGACCTGCCGCGACGCGCTCGACGGCTGGCGCACCGCGTGTGATGCGCGCAAGGCCTTCGTCAGGGCGGCGCGCAAAGCTGGATTGCTCGCATCGGCCCGCAAGCCTGTCGACCACGCCGGCTAGTCCGGACCCCCCTCCGATATTGTGAGATCCAAAACAAGTGGGGAGAGGCAGCTGCCTTTCCCCCGCTTCGGAGACTTTGTCCGCTGTCTAGCGGCAGATCGGCTTGCTCCTCAGTGGACGGTAATAATGCCGTTTACGGCCCGCCATTCGGAGGGCTGGATCAGGTGATGATGGGCGACGCGCACCGAATGCAGCGGGCCTTCGATCTCGCGCTCCCAGAAATCGAGGAAATGCTTCAGCGTCGGGAAATCGGGGGCAATATCGTATTCCTGCCAGATGTAGAGCTGCAGAAGGCTTCGATGATCGGGCAGGCGGTAGTGGATCTCCGCCGTGGTGAGGCCAAACCCTTGCATCTGGAGCTGAAAGTCCCTGCTGATCATGCAATCCTTCCTTTCCCAATGAACCTCCGTCTGCAAAACGCCTCGCCTTCCACATAGGTTCCAGCCGCCGCAAGCGGCTCAGGAGACGGACAGATTTGGAAATCCGGCCGGGTCATCGCGCCGGAAACGGCGAATGTGCTAACAATTACAGCGTATTGGCACTCTCAGGCGTCGAGTGCTAAAATTTTTGCATGATCCTCTTGAAAGCTGAAAAAAGCGCGACTAGTTCGTATGCGAGCGATGCCTGATGAAGGGGTCGCGCACCCCGTGCCGGGCCGATATTGCCGGTCCGGTCAGGAGGATGTTCGAAAATCTGTTTGTCCAGAGAGGAGAACGACATGGCGTTCCGTCCATTGCATGACCGTATCCTGGTCCGCCGCATCGAGGTCGACGAAAAGACCGCGGGCGGCATCATCATCCCCGACACCGCCAAGGAGAAGCCGCAGGAGGGCGAGGTCATCGCCGCCGGCCCCGGCGCGCGCGACGACAGCGGCCAGTTGCAGCCGCTCGACGTCAAGGTCGGCGACCGCATTCTGTTCGGCAAATGGTCCGGCACCGAGATCAAACTCAATGGCGAGGATCTGCTCATCATGAAAGAGAGCGACGTGCTGGGTGTGATCGAAGCCACGGGCGAGATGAAGAAGGCTGCCTGAGGGGGGCCTGAACAAGCATTCCAGTCAACGAAAAGCTGCCTATCGAGGAGTGTTCCAATGGCTGCCAAAGATGTGAAATTTCATACCGAAGCCCGCGAGAAGATGTTGCGCGGCGTCGACATCCTCGCCAATGCGGTGAAGGTGACGCTCGGTCCCAAGGGCCGCAACGTTGTCTTGGACAAATCGTTCGGCGCGCCGCGCATCACCAAGGACGGCGTGACGGTGGCGAAAGAGATCGAGCTTGAGGACAAGTTCGAGAACATGGGCGCGCAGATGGTGCGCGAGGTCGCCTCGAAGACCAGCGATACCGCCGGCGACGGCACCACGACCGCGACGATTCTGGCGCAGTCGATCGTCCAGGAAGGCGCCAAGGCGGTTGCTGCCGGCATGAACCCGATGGACCTGAAGCGCGGCATCGACAAGGCGGTCGAAGCAATCATCGCCGAACTGAAGGCCAATGCCCGCAAGGTGACCAGGAACGACGAAATCGCTCAGGTCGGCGCCATCTCTGCCAATGGCGATGCCGAGATCGGCCGCTTCCTCGCAGAGGCGATGGAAAAGGTCGGCAATGAGGGCGTCATCACTGTCGAGGAAGCCAAGACCGCCGAGACCGAGTTGGAAGTGGTCGAAGGCATGCAGTTCGACCGCGGCTATCTCTCGCCATATTTCATCACCAACCAGGATAAGATGCGCGTCGAGCTCGAAGAACCCTATGTGCTGATCCACGAGAAGAAGCTGTCCAACCTGCAGGCCATGCTTCCCGTGCTCGAAGCCGCCGTGCAATCCGGCAAGCCGCTACTGATCATCGCCGAGGACGTCGAAGGCGAGGCGCTGGCGACGCTTGTCGTCAACAAGCTGCGCGGCGGCCTGAAGGTTGCAGCCGTCAAGGCGCCGGGCTTTGGTGACCGCCGCAAGGCCATGCTCGAAGACATCGCCATCCTGACCGGCGGCACGGCGATCTCGGAAGACCTCGGCATCAAGCTCGAGAACGTCACGCTGGAGATGCTCGGCCGCGCCAAGAAGGTGCTGATCGAGAAGGAGAACACCACCATCGTCGACGGTGCCGGCCGCAAGGATGAAATCCAGGCGCGCATCAGCCAGATCAAGGCCCAGATCGAGGAAACCACCTCCGACTACGACCGCGAGAAGCTGCAGGAGCGGCTGGCCAAGCTCGCTGGCGGTGTCGCCGTCATCCGCGTCGGCGGCTTGACCGAGGTCGAGGTCAAGGAGCGCAAGGATCGCGTCGACGATGCCATGCACGCCACACGCGCGGCGGTCGAGGAGGGTATCCTGCCCGGCGGCGGCGTAGCGCTGCTCAGGGCGGCGAAGGCGCTCGACAACGTCGCCGTCGACAATCCCGACCAGAAGACCGGCATCGAGATCGTGCGTCGCGCCATCGAAGCGCCGGTGCGCCAGATCGCCGAGAACGCCGGTGCGGAAGGCTCGATCATCGTCGGCAAACTGCGCGAGACGGCCGATTTCGGCTATGGCTGGAACGCGCAGACCAACGAGTTCGGCGACCTCTACAGTCAAGGCGTCATCGACCCGGCCAAGGTCGTGCGTACTGCTCTGCAGGGCGCCGCTTCTGTCGCCGGCCTGCTGGTGACGACCGAGGCGATGGTGGCCGAGAAGCCGAAGAAGGAAACGCCCATGCCTCCGATGCCCGGCGGTGGCGGCATGGACTTCTAAGGCCAGGCTTCCAAAGCGCGACTTCGAAACGGCAGATGGACCGTGTCCACCTTCGTCGCCTTCGCCCGCCGCAACGACCTGCTTGCGCCGCAGACGAACGGGATGGTTGCCGGCGAGAGCGTTGCTGGCGCGACGGTTGCCGACTGGGCAACGCGCGCACAGCGCGTCAACGCCCCGGTCTGAGCGGTCGGAGAAGTCGCCAATCTCCCCCCTTGAGGGGGAGATGTCGCCGAAGGCGACAGAGAGGGTCGGTACGTCCTGGCGCGACGCCCTGTGGGACGAAAGAGAAGGTTGGCGCTTCACGCGAGGCGCCCCCCTCTGTCCTGCCGGACATCTCCCCCTCAAGGGGAGATTACGCGCTCAGCCGCTTTCGCTTGCTAAGCCCGTGGTAGCAGCCGGCGCATGATCAGCGAGGCATGGCCGCCCACGCCGTGTGCAGCCGGCCGGCGCTCGACGACCTCGAAGCCGTGCTTGCGATAGAAGGCGATTGCGCGGTCGTTGCCCTCGATCACTTCCAGGGCGATGCTGGGAATACCCGCATGCGCGGCAAGAACGGCATGCAGCAGGTCGGCGGCAAGGCCGGTGCCGTACTCGCTTTTGTCTATATGGAGCCGCTCGAGCATGACCTCGCCTTTGTCGTCCATCGCGGCCATCGCATAACCGGCGAGCGAGCCGTCAGCCCGCTCGGCGACGAAGGACATCTTGTTGTCGTCCCCGAGCTCGGACGCCAGCCGCTCCGGCGCGTGCCTCTCATCCGACAGCCGTGCCGTGGTCTTGGCACCCAGGATCGGCGAATAGGTGTAGCGCCAGGACCCTCCAAGCAGCCGCGACACCGCCGGAACGTCCTGTTCGGTCATGGTTCTTAGTTGGGGCATTGGCACCTCCCGGGCAGTTTATGGCACCGCAGCGTTCGCTCCGCCATCACCGCCTTACCCGCGATTTCAGCCAGCGGTCGAAGGCCACGGCGAGGATGAGGATCAGGCCGATGACGATGCTTTGCGTGTAGGACGAGACGTTGTTGAACTGCAGCCCGTTCTGCAAGACGCCGATCAGTCCTGCACCGACCACCGTGCCGCCGACGCTGCCGATGCCGCCGAACAGCGAGGTGCCGCCGATGACGACCGCCGAGATCACCGTCAGCTCGTAGCCGATGCCGGCCACGGCTTCGGAGGAGTTGAGCCGCGCCGACAAAACGAAGGCGGCGAGGCCGGCGAAGAAGCCGACGATGATGTAGACCGAGATCAGGATGCGGTCGACACGCAGGCCGGAGAGCCGTGCCGCCTCGGCATTGCCGCCGACGGCATAGACCGCGCGGCCGTAACGTGTGTAGCGCAGCACGATATGGCATAGGATCGCGGCAATCGCGAAGATGATCGCCGGCACCGGAACCGGGCCGATCAGGCCGGTACCGAACCAGCGCATCGAGGCGTCGAAGCCGGAGATCGGGCCGCCATTGGAAATCGTCAAGGTCAGGCCGCGAAACACGGTGAGGCCGCCGAGCGTGACGACGAAGGGCGGCACCTTCAGCCTGGTGATGGCAAAGCCCTGGACGCCGCCGGCCACGGCGCCAACGACGACGGCGGCGAGAAGGGCGGCGAACCAGCCATAGCCTTGCGTGCCCGACGTCGACAGCGACAGCGTGTTGGCGGTGCCGCCCTTGGCCACCACCGCCGCGACCATGCCGCAGAAGGCGAGCAGCGAGCCGACCGACAGGTCGATGCCGGCGGTAAGGATAACGAAGGTCATGCCGAGCGCGATCAGCCCGGTGATCGAGATCTGGCGCATGATGTTGAACAGGTTGATCGGGTCGATGAAGCTCGGCTTCAGCACGGTGAAGACGACAATCAGCAACGCCAGGAACATCAGCGGGCCGAAGCTCATCAGCAGGCGCGCAATATTGACGCCGCCGCGCTGGCTCCGTTCGGTCGTGCTGGTCATTGCGTTGCTTCCTGCTTCTGGTCGAGCGCCATCAGTTCCATCAGTTTCTCCTCGGTCGCCTCAATACCGGGCATCTCGCCGGTAATGCGCCCGCGTCGCATGGTGACGATCCTGTCCGACACCGCAAGCACTTCGGGCAGCTCGGACGAGATCATCATGATGGCGATGCCGCGCGCCGCGAGCTCCACCAGGATCTGGTGCACTTCCGCCTTGGCGCCGACATCGACGCCGCGCGTCGGTTCATCGACGATCAGCACCTTGGGGTCGCGTGCCAGCCAGCGGGCAAGGATGACCTTCTGCTGGTTGCCGCCGGACAGTCCCTCGATCGCCTGCTCGGGCGAGGCCATGCGGATCGACAGCGTCTTCCTATAGTTCGCCAGCGCCTCGCGCTCTCGCCGCTCGGCCATGAAGCCGACATTGGAGTAGCGGTCGAGCGCGGCGATCGAGAAATTGGTGAGGATGGCGAGTGCTGCGAAGATTGCCTGGTGCTTGCGGTCTTCCGGAACCAGCCCGATGCCGAGCTCGATGGCGTCGGCGGGTGAGGCGGGCGCGATCGGCTTGCCGTCGAGCATGATGGTGCCGGCTGCAATGCGGTCGGCGCCGAAGATGGCGCGGGCGAGCTCGGTGCGGCCGGAGCCGACGAGCCCGGCGACGCCGAGGATTTCGCCCGCCTTGAGGTCGAGATCGACGCCTTCGAGCACGATCGCGTGCGGCGCCTGCGGATCGCGCACCGTGCGCAGGCCGCGCACCGAGAGCCGGACGTCGCCGGCGACGTCGCGCTGCGTCGGCCTGGCATAGAGCTCGGAAGCGGCGCGGCCGACCATCTTCTCGATGATCTTCGGCAGTTTGATCGGCCCGCCTTCGCGGTCGAGATGGCCGGCCAGCCTGCCGTCGCGCAGCACCGTCATGCGGTCGCAGATCGCCGAGGCCTCCTCCAGCCGGTGGGTGACGAACATGATGGCGACGCCATCCTTGCGCAGCCGGTCCATGATCGACATCAGCCTGTGCACTTCGGTTTCGGTCAGCGCCGAGGTCGGCTCGTCCATGATGATCAAGCGGCTCTTCAGCGATAGCGCGCGGGCGATCTCGACCAGCTGCTGCTCGGCCACCGACAGCGCCGACACCGGCGTCGCCGGGTCGAGGTCGAGGCCGACGCGAGCGATGATCGCGCGCGAATCTTCCTCCATCTTCCGCCAACTGACCAGCCCGAACCGGCCGAGCGGTGCGCGGCCGATGAAGATATTCTCCGCCACGGTCAGCGTCGGGATCAGGCTCAGTTCCTGGTAGATTGTGACGATGCCGTGGCGCTTGGCATCCTGCGGATTGTGCGGGCTGAATTCGACCCCATCGAAGACGATGCGGCCGCTGGACGGCGGGATCACGCCGGACAGGATCTTGAGCAGCGTCGATTTGCCGGCTCCGTTCTCGCCGAGCAGGCCGAGGATCTCGCCGGGGCGGACTTCGAGCGAAACGTCGTTCAGCGCGGTGACGCCGGCAAAGCGCTTGGTCACGCCCTCGACGGTGAGCAGGGCGGGAGAGGGCGCGATGGCGGCTGCCTTGGGCAAAGTTTGCTCCTCGATCATTCGGTTGTCACGCAAGGCTGGCGAGGCAGCGCCCCCCTCTGGCCTGCCGGCCATCTCCCCCTCAAGTGGGGAGATTGCAGCTTCATTGGCTTCGCCTCTTCTGCAAGATCGAAAACTAGCGAAAGCCGACGTGACATCCAATCTCCCCCCTTGAGGGGGAGATGGCCGGCAGGCCAGAGGGGGGTGCTGTCCCGTCGGCTTCGCCTACTTCGTCTCGCCCAGCCTCTCCGCCTTGTCGAGATTGTCCTTGCCGATGACGATCGGTGTCAAAAGCACCAGCTTTTCCTTCGGCTCGGTCTTGTCCCTGGCGTAGGCGACGGCGATCTGCACGGCGGTGCGCGACTGCTCGCCGGGGAACTGCTCGACCGTGCCGGCCAGCTTGCCGTCGCGCACGGCGACCAGCGCTTCGGGAAGCGCGTCGAAGCCGTAGATCTTGACGTCGGTGAAGTTGCGCGCCGCGCAGGCTTCAACCGCGCCAAGCGCCATGTCGTCATTGGCGCAGATGATCGCGTCGGGCTTGCCGTTGGCGGCAAGGCCGGCCTCGGTGACGGACAGCGCCTCGGCGCGGGCGAAGTTGGCGGTCTGCTCGAAGATGATCTGGTACTTGTCCTTCATGGGATCGAGGACGTTGTGCACGCCCTTGTTACGGTCGATCGCCGGGCCGGCGCCGGGCTGGCCCTGCAAATGGAAGATCTTGGCGCCGTTCGGGAATGCCGCCACCATGGCCTGCGCTTCGGCCTCGCCGCCCTTGACGTTATCGGCGCCGACATGGGCGAGGATGCCCTCGACGCCCTCAACGCGGCGATCAATGGTGACGACGGGAACGCCGGCCTTCACCGCTTCTTCGATGGCCGGGGCCAGCGCGTTGACGTCAAGCGGCGAGATGACGATGGCGTTGACCTTCTGCACCAGCGCCGCCTCGATATCGGCGGTCTGCTTGGGCGCCGAGTTCTGGCCGTCGCTCTCGATCAGGTTGACGCCTTGCGCCTGAGCTTCCGCCTTGATCTGGTTCAGCATGTGCACGAAGAACGGAAAGCCGAGGCTCGGCACCGAACCAAGGATGGTCAGCTTGTCCTGGGCAAAAGCCAGTTGCGGAGCGGCCAGCGCCAAAGCGCCCATCGCCGCCGACGACAGCAGGAATTCACGTCTGTTGATCAATTTAGTCTCCTCCCAGATGAGCGCACGACCCCTAAACCGGAAGGGGTTTTCCGGAAGGTTCCTTGCGTCGATTCAAAAATGGAGTGTCCTTCGAGCGCCCAACTCGTGTTTGAAGGGACGCAACGGCGCTCCAGCCGGTCCACCGCGACGTTCTCCTCCGCTCGGTGCCTGCCGGCGGATGCTAGCCAAGGCCGGAGCTTTGCGCAAGAACGGGAGCAGGCAAGACCTACCGATCGATCATCACCATGGTGCGCTCGCCGTAGCGCGGCCCGGCGACCTTTCCCGGCGCCAGCGCGTCGTCGAGCACTTGCATCTCGGCTGGGTCCAGCCTGATCGAAGCCGCGGCGACGTTCTCCTCGAGGTATTTTCTGCGCTTGGTGCCGGGGATCGGCACGATGTCGATGCCGAAGTCGCTCCCCTTGTGGAGCAGCCAGGCCAGCGCGATCTGACCTGGCTTGACGGGCTTCGCCGCGGCGATGTCGAGTACCGTGGCCGCCGCCTGCATGTTGGCGTCATAGTTGGCGCCCTGGTAGCGCGGATCGCCGCGCCGGTAATCGCCCTCCGGATAGTCTTCGGCGCGCCTGACATCGCCGGTGAGAAAACCGCGGCCGAGCGGCGAGAACGGCACCAGGCCGATGCCGAGCTCCTTCAGCAGCGGAATGATTTCCGGCTCCAGATTGCGCTCCCACAGCGAATATTCGCTCTGCACGGCCGACACCGGATGCACGGCATGCGCCCGGCGGATATTGGCGGCGCCGGCTTCAGAGAGGCCGAAGAAGCGGACCTTGCCCTGAGCGATCAGCTCGCCGACAGCGCCCGCCACATCCTCGATCGGCACCGCCGGATCGACGCGGTGCTGATAGAGGAGGTCGACGTGGTCGGTGGCGAGCCTCCTCAGCGAACCTTCCAAAGCCTCGCGGATATGTTCGGGCCGGCTGTCGCGCTCGGTGCCGACTTGCTTGCCGTTTTCAATGCGGAAGCCGAATTTCGTCGCGATCGTCACCTCATCGCGCCGGCCCTTCAGCGCGCGGCCGAGCAGTTCCTCGTTGGTGAACGGCCCGTACACTTCCGCGGTGTCGAGGAAGGTGCAGCCGAGTTCGATGGCGCGGTGCAGCGTGGCGGTCGATTCCGCCTCGTCGGCCGGGCCGTAGGACTGGCTCATGCCCATGCAGCCGAGACCGATTGCCGAGACTTGCAGCCCCTGGCTGCCGAGTTTGCGCATCGTCAATGTCATGTGAAGCTCTCCGGATCAGCATCGCGTTCCAAGCCGCCAGGGAATATAGCGCACCGGCTCGGTTTCCACAGAGCGGGAGGCGCCACCGCGCGAGGGCTCACTGCGGCCGCCAAATTGACAGCCGAGCCGCTCTCGGCCATCCTTAAGGCACGCCGCCTTGCGGCTTGTGCGTGAGTAACCAGCATGGCCAGTTCCGTCGCCAGTCAGAAATCCAAGCGCGCCGCGGTGCGGAACGCGCTCGACCGCCACAAGGTGTACATCACTGCGCAGCGTTTTTCGGCCGGCAGCTACAGCGCGCGCGTGCTGGTCGACGGCGAGGCCTATTGGGTCGACGAATTCCGGCTCAGCCAGCTGCAGCAGGGCCTGTCGCCGGCCGAGCTCGAATTGACGCCGGCCACCGACGATTGAGCGGCGTGACCTGCCATCCTTCGTCATCCCAGGGCGGAGCAGGAGCTAAGCGACGTCGCGGAGACCCTGGGATCCATATGTGGACGGCGCCCTGCCTGCAACGGTTGTTTTGCGTCGTTTTCGATCGCTTGCGTCCATATGTCCGGCCTTTGAGCA
>NZ_JAMYQL010000017.1:0-123848 GCF_040320865.1 Mesorhizobium sp. M0598
CCGAGCAGGGCCTGCTCGACAAGGTCAAAACGGGTCAGGCGATCGAGTTCACAGCCGATCGCGTCAACGGACGCATCACGGTCACCGGTATCAAGTAACCCGGTCGAGCAATGCCATGGGTACGGAAGTCAGGATGAAGGTGCCGGGCAGAAAATCCTCCAGAGATTTTCTTTCCAGTCGTCACGTGCGGAGCGGCTCAGAGGCATCTCTATGGGATATTTTCGCGCACCTACGCTCACATATGCCGGATAGTTACAGCGAACTTGTGCACGGTGCCTGCCGCCATCTTCATACCTGATGGCGCCGTTCGCGTCCGTCTCGACTAGGCCAATAGCGACGTCAAAGTCATAGTCCCCATATAGCGAGACATTGTTGTTCACGACGCTGAGCTGGACCGACGTGGCATCTGGAAAACTAGCTGTGTAAAAGATCAGCTGCTCCGCCGCCATCGAGGGCGGAGTCACCAACACGCCGGCAAATAGTGCAATGGCGCGCATTTTCCTCCTTCCAAGGTTCCAAGGTCAGACTATCACCTCTCGCGTCAATGTTCGAATCGAATGTCCATGTCGGCGTTGGCGGAGACGTTCAGAGGCTGGATAGTCCTCGTCGCCTGCAGCGCACAAGGCGGCTGGCAGGCTCATTATGCGGGTGCTAAGCACAATGTCTTTGCGCGGCGATAGACTCAGCAAGAACAAATTACTTGTTCTTGCATGGCCTTAAAGAGATCATAGCATGAGTAGAAGCGTTGGCGATCCTGGCTTTGTGAGCGGTTTCACAAGAAGATCACAAACGCTCGAGACACTATCGACCGGTCCCGTGGTAGCAAAGCTCGACCTCAACGGCCGATATGCGGCGCATGCCCGCTCGTCAGCCTTGGGCTGATTGCGACAGGTTGGCTTTAGGCTGGGACGACACATGAGAGCTGGCCGACATTCAGGTCATCACGACGATGTCGTGACCTGACCCGAGGCATCGTTGCTACTCACCGGAGGGACGCCGCGAGAGGACTAAAAAGAAGACGTTCAAACATAATCCGTCGAAGTGCCGTCTCGCCATAAATGTCGTCCTTTGTTGTCCACCCGCCAGTTCCCGCTGGTTTCCGCCTTTCCCATCGACTTTGCCGTTCCGACACTAGCTATTGAGAGTATTGGACATCGCGCTCCGCGACGGTCACGCCGTCCGTGACCCTGTCGCTCGGGTGCAGTACCACGCGATCGCCTGGGGCAAGGCCCAACAGAACCTCCGCCGTACGGCTGTTTCGCTGACCGATCTTGATGATAGATACCCGTGTACGGCCGTCCCTTACCGCGAATACCGCCCAGTCGTCTCCTTGTCGGAACAGGGCAGCCACCGGGACGGCCAGGATGTCATCGCCTTTCCAGATCGTGACATGCACTATCACGCGGTAATCATGTCCTAGCCCCGACCACTTCGCCGGAGGGTCGGTGAAGTCGATCGTCGTGCGGACGCGTTGTTCCTCGATGCCAAGTGCGGAAACCTTGGTGAAGCCCGCCGGATCGACGCGGGAGACGCGGCCCTGGACCGGCAGTCCACCCCAGTTGTCGATCCAGACCGGCGCGCCTTGCTTTATGCGGACAGCGTCGGTCGACAACAGGTCCGCGACGATTTCGAGATCGAGCGGGTCGCCGATTTCGATCAGCGGTGCACCGGCTTGGACTACCCCTTCGCTCTCCTGAATGATCTTCAGCACGCTGCCTGCCACGGGAGCGCGCAACTGTATGCAGCAGGCGGGATCTGGCTCCGGCGCGGTTCCCGACTGCTCACCAAGCCGGGCTGCAACGCTGTTACGCTCGTTTCGGCGGACCTCCAGCTGAGCTTTTGCACTGGCCAGGGCTGCCTCATTGGTTTCGACGTCGAACTTGGCGCCATCGAGGGCTTTGAGAGAAATCGCCTCAGTGCGCGCAAGTGCTTCCGCCCGCCCCAACTCCGTTCTCGAAAATACAAGCGCAGCCTCGATCCGGCGCATTTCGGCTGCCGCAAGGTTTACCGTCGCATCGGCCGCAGCCAGCGCCGCCAGCAGTTCCTCGTGGGTGCGCGCATCGTGAAAGCTCGGCAGTGTCGGCTGCATCACAGCCACGACGGTTTCGTCCTTGGTGACGTGGTCTCCGATGTGGCGGGGTGGAGAGATCCGCAGGACTTTGCCGGCGATCGGGGCTGACACCGTATAGACGTGACGCACGCGCGTTTTCGCTTCGTCGTCGATCGTGACTTCCATGGGACCTTTCGTCAGCGTTGCCAGATCCACTGCAATCGGCCGCGGCCATGCGAACCAGACGGCGCCGGCGCCCAAGATGGTCAACGCTACAATGCCCAACGTTCGCTTCATCCAGATCGTGTGCATGGTTCAATCCCGTGTCTTGAGAACGGTGACAAGGTCCAGCTCGTTGAGCCTTCGGCGAACGACGAGCGCGGAAAGCACGGCCGCGGCGATCACGATCGCGCTGGCGAAGACGTAGGTGGACTGCTCAACGATCAGGCGCACCCGCATCAGTTCGCCGGCCAGGTTCTTCTGCATAATCCAGGCAAGACCAAAGCCAATGAGCCATCCAGGCGGCTGCGCGATCAATGTGAGCAGGGCGAGTTCCAACAGCAGGATGCGCAACACTTCACCCCGGGTGAAGCCAAGGACGCGCAAGCTGGCCAACTCCCGCGCCCGTTCGGAAAGCGAGATCCGGGCGCTGTTGTAGACGACACCAAACGCGATGACGGCAGCCAGCCCGGTGTAGATGCTGGCCATTGTCGTGATCAGCAAGGCAACCAGTTTGCGGAAATTCGCAAGCGACACACTCTGCAGAGCCAGGCCGCCGACAATCGGCAGGTTCTTGATGGCGGCATAGAAAGTTTCCCGGCTGTTCTGGTCGAGGCTGACATTGATGCTGTTCACAGACGGCGCTTCGCGCATCAGGCGCGCGAGCGTCTCTGAATCCATCATCCCGCGGATGCCGAAGTAATCTTCGACCAAGGCTGCCACAGGAACGACAGAGGTCCGCCGCGCTCCTTCGAGCAAGTCGACCTCGACGGAATCGCCGACCCTCACCGCGAGAATCCTAGCAAGCATGCTCGAAATCGCCAGGCCCGCTTCCGGCAGAACGACCGGCCGCAGGTCGACATCAATGATGCGGTTGAGATCGGCGTCACGCCGCCTGCCGCTGATCATGATCCGGCGCTCGACGTTTCCGCTCCTGATGCGGACCGGCACCTCGCGGTAGGGCTCCGCGGCGAGAACGCCCGGAAGCCGCGCGATCTGCAGCACGACGTCCAGCGGGCGTTTTTCCACGAAACTGACGGTGGCGTCCTGACGGTCGGCCAGGAAATACGTCACGTCGATGAGCTGCTCCATCGCATCGCCAGTGAAAAGTGACACAATCAGGATGGCTGTCGCCAGCGCAATTCCAAGCGTCGTGAACAACGACCTGACTGGATGGCGAGTGATATTGCGCAACATCATCGTGGTCGGTTGCGACATGAACCTGTCGACTGTGAAGCTCGCAGGCAGCAGTCGCCGATAGCGCGGAGGCGCCGGCGGCTGCATCGCGACGGCAGGCGCCAATCGCACGACCTCTCGAAGCGCTCGCACAGCCCCGATGATTGCAGCGACGAGACTGAGCGCGGCGGCAATGACGTAGAGGTCCGGGCTCTTGGTGAAGACGAGGAACGGAAAATGGAAAAAGTCACCGAACAGACTGGTGATGCGCATCCCCAGCCAAGTGCCCGCTGCACTGCCGATTACAATGCCGATCATCACGATGACGGTGACGAATTTGAGGTAGTGCATGACGATGCTGGCGTTGTTGTATCCCAGCGCCTTCATCAGCCCGATCTGCTCGCGCTCCAGCGCAACGAGCCGGCTCAGTGTGAGATTGACCAGGAATGCCGACACCAAAAGGAAAATCGGTGGCAGGGTCCGGCTCATGTTGTTGAGCATATCGAGTTCGTGGTTCAGCCAGGCGTGCGAAGTCTGGTCCTTCCGGCCATAGGCCGCTCGGCCACCATAGCGCTCGAGCAGGGCGTCCAGGCGCATCATGACCTCACTCTCGGACGCGCCCCGCAGCAGCTTCAACGACACGGACGAGAACGCATCATCGAGATCGTAGGCGCTGGCGAGCGTTTTTTCCGACATCCAGATGAGGCCGAAGCGACGATCGTCCGGCATGATGTCACCTGGCCCGACCGCGTAGATGAACTCGGGAGACAGCGCGATCCCGACAATCGTCAATTCACGTTTCCGGCCGTTCAATATTGCCGAGAATCGGGCCCCGGGCTGAAAGCGGTGGGACAAGGCAAAGCCCTCGTTGACGACGACCTCTTCGGCGCGTCCGGGCTCCGGCATGCGACCAACACGCATGTAGAGCAGGTTGAGCGAAGCCTCCTGGGTTTCGGGCAGGGATATGACTTCACCTGTCGCCGGCTCCAGATAACCCGGTATGTCAAGCAGCACGAGCTTGGCAATTCGTGTGTCGACCGAAGCAACGCCGGGAATCTCGGCAATCCGGTCGACAAGCGTTTTTGGCGCGCGGCTTACCGAAGCAAAGACGTCGGCGAAGCGGTAGCGTTCGTAGTAGGCAGTGCGCGTCTCGTCCAGGGAACGGTAGGATCCGACGGCGAGGATGAGCGTCGCCACGCCTCCGGCAATGACGAGGGCGATGGCAAGCGCTTGCGCCCAGAGCCGCCCGAAGTCGCGGAGGAGCTTGATGTCCAGCGCGCCCATCCTGTTCACCAGACAAGTTCCGCAGCAGTCCGGCGAACCTCGTTTTTGCGGATTCTGGAGATCTGCCCGTCGGCGAAAAACAGGACGCGGTCGGCGACATCCTGGATGCTGGCGTTGTGCGTGATGATGAGTGTCGTGGTGCCAAGCTGGGCATTGATGCCGAGCAGTGCCTCGATTACCCGGATGCCTGTCTTGGAATCCAGCGCGCCTGTCGGCTCATCGCAAAGCAACACGTCCGGGCGCTTGGCGATGGCACGGGCAATGGCCACGCGTTGCTGTTCGCCACCGGACAATTGAGCCGGGAAATGGTGCATCCTCGGTTCAAGCCCGACTAGCGCCAAAGCCTCCTCCGGGCGCATCGGATGATCGGAAATCTCCGTGACGAGAGCGACATTTTCATAAGCGGTCAGGCTGGGGATCAGGTTGTAGAACTGGAAAACGAACCCGACGTGCTGCCGCCGATAGGCAGTCAGCCCCCGATCATCGAGGTTGGTCAGTTCCTGGTCCCTGAAGAACAACTGGCCGCTCGTGGCGTGGTCAAGCCCGCCCATGATGTTGAGCAGGGTCGACTTCCCGCTGCCCGACGGTCCAAGCAGAACGACCATCTCTCCCGCCGCGATCTCAAGATCCAGCTTACGCAACGCAAGCACTTGCGTCTCGCCCGAGGTGTAGGTTTTGGTCAGCGCTCTTGCGGTGAAGACAGTATCAGCCATGGCCGCCAGGGATCGCATGTTCGAGGCACTTGTCGCGTCGGCGCAGACATCAATCCGCGAGGTCGCATGGCACAGTCACCCGTCGAGGTGAGCGCGACATTGATACAAATCAAAACCGCTTCGGGGGCGGTCATGTGTTCCGGTAGCCGCTCGACATGTTGTGGGAGCAGTCGAGTCGGCCGCACCGGTCGGTTCGGAACCGGCATTGACTTGCCTCAAAGAGGTCGGCGGCATTTACGCTACGATGCCGCCGATTGGCGCTCGGGCGCCTGTTCACTTGAACTGAGCCAAGGATGAGGCAGATGAAAGCAAAGGATGTAATGAGTCCAAACATTGTTGCCGTGTCGCCTGACCACAGCGTAAGACATGCAGCGCGGATCATGCTGGATCATCGCATCAGCGGCATGCCTGTCGTCGATGACAAAGGCCGCCTGGCTGGAATTGTGAGCGAGGGTGATTTCCTGCGCAGGTCAGAACTGGGTGCCCCAGTATTTCCGATAGGTGCACCGCGCAGCTATGTGAAGGGCCACAGCTGGAAAGTGGCGGATCTGATGACCTCGGATGTCATCGTGGCGGACGAGGAAACCCCGATAGCGCGAATTGTTGCGCTGATGCAGGAGCACGGCATAAATCGCATTCCGGTGATGAGAGGACAGCGTCTGGTCGGCGTCGTCAGCCGCGCCGATCTTCTGCGCGTCGTCGTTGCGACGAGGTTTGACGACGCTACGGCGGCAGGTGACGATGCGATCCGGCGCAGCATTCTTACACGGCTGCGAGAGGACGCAGGGGTCGAAGCAGACGCGTTAACGCTTATGGTGACTGATGGCCTGGTGCATTTTTCGGGTGCGGTCAGATCGCAGAGTGAACGGGATGCTGTGCGCGTGGTTGCCGAAGGCGTCAGGGGCGTCAAAGGTGTGTTCGACCATCTGTGTCTGGCGCATCCGTGAACAGCGGGGGGAACGCAGCGCGATGCGAGCGCATTCTCCCGAGACCAACAGCGTCGCGAACACCTCTGCCATGCAAGACGATCTGGCGATATTGCAGCGGGAGACATTCGACTACTTCATTCATGAGGCGAACCCCGCCAATGGTCTCATCCTGGACAAGACCGAGGCGGATTGGCCGGCAAGCATTGCGGCCACCGGCTTGGCGCTGGCTTGCTATCCGGTGGGAGTCGAGCGCGGATTCATGACGCGAAGCGCGGCCGCGGAACGCACCTTGGCAACGCTGCGCTTCTTCTGGAACAGTCCGCAGGGCCCCGAGCCCGACGCTACCGGATACCGCGGCTTCTATTATCACTTCCTGGACATGCAGACCGGCCGGCGGACCTGGCAATGCGAGCTGTCGACGATCGACAGCACGTTCCTGCTGGCGGGCGCGCTGGCTGCAGGGCAGTATTTCGATGCCGACACCGCGCCCGAGGCCGAGATCCGGACCTTGGCCGAGGCGCTTTATCACCGTGCCGATTGGCGCTGGGCGCAGGACGGGGGAGAGACCGTCGCCCACGGCTGGACACCCGAGCACGGGTTCCTGAAATATCGCTGGCAAGGCTATGACGAGGCGCTCTTGCTCTATGTCCTGGGACTGGGTTCGCCGACCCACCCCTTGCCCGAGACTAGCTACCCCGCCTGGACCGCAACATTCCGATGGGAAAATTGTTACGGCTACGAGTATCTTTATGCTGGATCGCTGTTCATTCACCAGCTTTCCCATGTCTGGATCGATTTTCGTGACATCCAGGATGCCTTCATGCGCAGCAAGGGAAGCGACTATTTCGAGAACAGCCGACGGGCCACATTCGTTCAGCAACGCTACGCCGTCGACAATCCGCGTGGATTTGAGGGTTATGGCGAACACTGCTGGGGCATCACCGCAAGCGAGGGGCCTGGTCCTTCCACGCTCAAGTTGAACGGCATCGAGCGCCAGTTCGAGGGTTATGTCGCGCGCGGCGTGCCCTATGGTCCCGACGATGGCACGCTCGCTCCATGGTCGGTCGCTGCCTCCCTGCCTTTTGCTCCCGAAATCGTCCGGCCGGCGATCAGCTTCTGCATCCACCAAGCCAAGCTCAAGGCCGCCAATGCCTATGGTTTCAAGGCGGCCTTCAATCCGACGCATCCAGGAACATCCGGCAACGCCTTTGGATGGTGGGTTTCGCCTTGGCATTTCGGCCTCAACGAAGGTCCCGTCGTGCTCATGATCGAGAACGAATGCAGCGGCCTCCTGTGGCGGCTGATGCGCTCATGCCGGTATATTCGCACCGGCCTGCAACGGGCGGGATTTGAAGGTGGCTGGTTGAAAGAGTTCAATCAGGAGTCGACGCCGGCTGCTTGATTCGGCATGGATTGAGTTCGGGTGGATACGACGAAGGCTGAGAAATAGGCGAGCGTTAAGCCGGCGAGGGAAATCGCATTCGGCGGATGCGGAATGGGGTCCGTCCTCACGACCCTTTCAGCGCCGGCCGCCAACAGCTGCGCGTAGGCGTCTTGCATTACGAAGCAGGGCAGTGGCAAGTTTGTTCAAATAAAGCTTCAAAATAATGTTATCGGATATCGCAAATTGATTTCGATCAAAGCGGAACGCCCCCATCGGCCTTTGATCAAAGCTTGTCAACGTAGGAGATGACGTCATGGAAATCTCTTCCCGCGATCTTATGACAGTATTCCACGGTATGGGTTTTGGAGCACTCTTTATGCTCGCGTTTTCGGGTGCACTTGCCGAGCTCTATCGAATGTCTGCGCCTGGAGCCCCATCCATCCCAAGCGCCAGAGAACACAATCTGCTTTTGCTTTATCTCTCGATAATGGTCTTCCTTGCCTGGGGTGCGGTGCTGTCGGGTGCCTACATAGTATATCCGTGGTATCGAGCGGCGGTGCCCCCAGGGGTTACCAATTTGGCCGACTATCCAAAGTTTCTGCTGACCTCCAACCCGAAGACATCCGCGTGGCATAGCTTGGGGATGGAGTGGAAAGAGCACGTGGCTTGGCTTGCGCCAATTGCCATGACGATGGTCGCCTATGTCTTCGCCAAATACGGACCGGCTTTGGCCAGGCAGAAAGAAATCCGCACGGCCGTCATCGGCTTCGCGGTTGTTGCCTTCGTGGCGACTGGTGTAGCGGGTGCTTTCGGGGCGTTTCTCAACAAATACGCCCCGGTTCGTGGTGGCGCGATGATTGAAATCATCGCCGGTGAACAGGAGGGCGAATAGTCATGGCCAATATCAAGCCTATCAGGCCGGACGAGATTCCCAACGGTCCCGGTGCGGCCGCCATCCTGGCCGCTGGAATTGGATCTGCCGCTATGGGGATATTCGCCTTGGCCGGCGATGCCTTTACATCACTCAACCACTTTTTCACGTTTTATACACCAACCGGCGCCTTGTCCGGCGTCTCGACCAGCGCAGTCATCGTCTGGTTGATTGCCTGGTTTATCCTTTCGCGCAGGTGGGCCCCAAAGAACGTGGAAATGGCAAAGGTCCTTTCTGTGTCCTTCGCGTTGCTGGCGGTAGGCGTATTGCTGACGTTCCCGCCTGTCATGGACCTCATCCAGGGCAGGTAGAGAAGAAACTTACTTGAGTTGGGCGCGGGCATGGTCCATCGAAAGCGGCCAAGTTCGCGCGATCTATAGCTTCCCCTTGCCACCGGCACGTTCGCGATCATCGGCGCCGATCGAAATGTCGCGCTGACAATTCAAAGGCTGAATAACGATCGGCCCGGCGCAATCCACTGTCAGCCAGGTGCTTGCGCTGCGTGCAACGCGTCAATCTACCGGAAAACAGCCTATTCTATTGCCTCCCGGCCCGAAATTTCTTCTACGAGAATCCGGAAGAAAACGTGCGGTGTGCTGTCTGACACGGGAGGTGTGATCGGCCTGAGCGCGCCAGGCTCCCACCAGTCCGTGTGCTTGCTCAACACTGCCCATGCATGACCGCGTTGAAACTCGTGGCCGGTCCGGTCACTCAGTTCTTCAAAGCGGCCGTCGACAATGACGCTTCTCCATCCGCGTCCTTGGCCGTGTTCCTCGACCTGGGCGCACACTAAGGGATTGGCTCTCATCCACTCGATCTTCTTGCCTAGCAAGGAAAACGCGTAGAGGTGAGTGTCAGCGTAGGCGTAGTTGAAACACACGACGTAGGGTTGCCCGTCCTTCGCGCATGCCAAGTGGCCAATACGATTGGCCGCTAGCAACTTCGTACATTCGAGTGAAGACAGCGTGCGGATCAGCATCGATGAGATCTCCTGTTTTTTGTATTTCACATCCTGGCAGCCGCACTCGCAATGACGTGGATCAAACTGCTGCGTCCGCTCGGTCGGCAGGGCTCGACCGCGCCTCGGAATGTGCGCACGCCAATGGCAGCGGCAGCTTCAGGCTTGCAATCGCGGCGAGGCCCATTGCTGCGGCAGCGGCGAAGAAGGCGGCGCCTTCCAGCCCGGGGAACCCCGAACAGCAGGCCGGCGGCCGCGGAGCCCACTAGCGCCCGAGGCTGACCGCTGCCGACTCGATGCCGAGTTCCATACCTTGGCGTCGTGCACTGATGCGCGACACCCAGTAGGCGGGCAGCGGGCTGATCACGCCGGCCGAAGCCGAAACAACGGAAACCGCAAACAGCATTTCCGTGAGCCCGGCAAGTATCGGCACAACCGCCAGACCCATCGCCATCACCAGGAGGGCAGGAGCCACAAGCAGCCTCGCCGCTGCCGGGTTGACGAGCGGCGAGAAGACAAGTCCCTGGAGAGGACAGATCTGCGCCCGATCAAACAAGACCACTTCCCCGAGAGGAAAGCGGCGCCCACCGGCGCGGCGACATAGGCAGCAGTCAGGAAGCCAATCTGCCGCGCATTGAATGTCGGATCTGTCGCACCGGCAAGCCGCTCGACCATCATCGGCAGGACCGGCAAGACGATTCCGTAGCCGAGCGCAACGACAAAGGCCGAGGCGAGCAGTGCGCTCAGGGTCCATTGCGACGTCGGCGGGCGAGCCTTTGCTGACCAGCACTTCGCAAAGCCGTGCCAATTCTCACGTTCGCCCACCTTTGCATTCGTGCGAAAGGGGAGTTTTGCTGTTCCGGTTGAAGACGATCGTGCTAAAGCGCCCGCTCACCGAGCCTGCGCATTTGTTCGAACCATTTCGCCCGCGTCGGATCGGTGGCATCCGCGACCATGCCGAACAAGGTTTCGCGCACCGGGCTCACGCCGGCGAAACGCAGAATGCTCCGCCGCATGCCGGCAATGCCG
This sequence comes from Mesorhizobium sp. M0598, assembly GCF_040320865.1. Taxonomy (NCBI): domain Bacteria; kingdom Pseudomonadati; phylum Pseudomonadota; class Alphaproteobacteria; order Hyphomicrobiales; family Phyllobacteriaceae; genus Mesorhizobium; species Mesorhizobium sp. M0598. The sequence goes on from NZ_JAMYQL010000017.1 coordinate 10,674, forward strand.
TGACTGAGGAACCATAGCCGGTAAAGAACGGCCGGCATGCCCATCGTGACCACGACGCGAGCGGAGCGGCCGCGGAGCAGTTTCCTGGGCAAGCCGCCACCCTTGTCCCGGTAGGTAAAGGCAGTTCCCGGCCGCATCACCTGTTCCAGAAAAGCCTTGAGCAGAGCCGGCACGGTCCCGAGCCACAGCGGAAAGACAAATACAATGTGCTCCGCCCAGACTATCGCTTCAGCGGCGTCCTTTAGGCTGTCGGGAATCGCGCCGTGCTCGAACTCCTGCACCGTCCGAAGCATTGGAAAATCGAGTGCCGCGAGGTCGACCCGGCGGACGACATGCCCCGCCAGTTCCGCTCCCTCGGCATAGGCCTTGGCGAGACTACGGCAGAGCCGGTGCGGTGATGGATCGGGATGGCCGACAACAATCAAGATGCGCCGCGGCATGGGTTACCTCCGAGGCGGCTTGGCACGAACCGGACGTGCGGGAATTTCGGGGTGAGACCCTTCAAGCTGATCATGGCGTACTCCTTCGCGGAGTTTCATAAAGCGGCTGTCCGGCTTGGCCCTTGATCGGCATCAAAAGAGGCCGGTTCTCGGCGCTATCAGAAGGTCGATGGCAGCAACATCGTGCCGTAGCCGGCTATTGCGGCGACGAGGGTTGCACCTGCGAGCGGGAACCAGAACCTGATCGGGCCGGCAAATGCGGCCAGCGACAGGCGGCAGATCGCGTTTGCTGCCAGTGCCGCGAGCACCGCCTGGCCAATGGTCTCGACAGGGACCGAATGCTTGACCAGGCGCAAGGCACTGAGAACCGAGACATCGACATCGAACATGCCTGCAAACGCCGAACTCGCCAGCAAGCCGCGTCCGCCGAATTGAGCAGCCAATGCAGCGCTCGCGGTCGCGACGATCGCAAACAGCAGGGCAAAGAGCAGCAACGGGCCTAGGTCGAATGGATTGCGCGCGACCGCGGGACCCTCGTGATCCCCGCTGTCCCGAGCCAGCAGCAATGCTCCGCAAGCAGCGAAGGAGAGCGCCGCGGCAATTGCGGGAATGCCAACCGAAGCGAACACGATTGGCTCGACGATCAGAACCACGGCGCAGACGCGTAGCAAGGAAACCATTGCGGCCAGCGACGCCGCGCCAGCGAGCGGCAGAGGATTGCTTCCCGACACGGCGTTGCGGGCCAGCGCCACGGTTACGGCGGTGGAAGAGATGATGGCGCCGGCGAGCGAACTGACGAGCAGGCCGCGGGTGGTCCCCAGGACGCGAACGGCGACATAGCCGGCGAACGATATCGACGCCATCAGCACCGTGAGGAACCAGACTTCCCATGGATTGAAGCCGCCCCATGGATCCATCGTCCGGTTTGGCAGCAAGGGCAGGATGATCGCGCTCATCACAGCCAGGATCAGCGCGGAACGAAGCTCGATCCAGGTCAGCCGCTTCAGGAGGCCGTGCAGGATTTCTCGACTGGCAAGGATGGCCGCGAGTGCTGTTCCTCCTGCAGAAGCGGCGCGGTAATCGCCTGCGACGGACAATGCACCGAGCGCGAACACGCAAAGGGCTGCTACTACCGCCGTAACACTGAAATCCTCATCATGGGCTGCCTCACGCGCCTTGTACCAGGCGAAGATTGCCGCAAAGGCGATGAAACCACCGACCAGCACGGACACTGCGTCGAGAGCATCGGCCAGAGCTGCGAGAATGCCGCCGAGCAGACCGGATATGCCGTAGGTTCGAATTCCGGCCGTCCGGCTACGATCGGGCGCGTCCCGCTCTCGCCAGCCGCGCTCCAGTCCGACGAGCAGGCCTATAGTCAGTGCAAGTCCGAGTCGGGCGATGAGCGGATCCACGATTAGGCGCCGGCCACAGGCAGGTGGTCGCGGATCCACCTGACGATCTGCCCCGCCGTCATTGCACCGGAAGTGCGCGCAACCTCATGTCCGCCATGGAACAGGATCATGGTCGGGAAGCCGCGAATGCCGAGCCTGGCTGAAACGGCCTGCTCATTATCGGAGTTGAGCTTGATCAGCCGAACATGCGGTTCCAGTTCGTTTGCTGCGGCTTCATATGCGGGCGCCATCATCTTGCAGGGCCCGCACCATGGCGCCCAGACATCCACGACAACGGGAACGGTGCCTCGCTTGACCTGACGATCGAAGGTTCGTGCATCGACGTCCTCGGGGTGGCCTGAGAACAGCTTTTTCCCGCACTTCCGCATTTTGCGTTTTTGGCATCGCGCGCTGGCGGCAGTCGATTGATTCCGCCGCATTTGCTGCACACCACCAGATTTTCCTGCGCCATCGCCCTTCACCACTGGTATACATGCGCCACAGAGTGCCTATCCCCAAGCTGGCTCGGACTTCCAATGTTTTTTTGCGCGATGGACGAATTGGCGTGAAAACGGATTGCACGGCACAATCCACAGCGGCTGTGCGCCCGCGGTGTTCGGACGGGAAGCACGCTATTCCTTTGCTTCCCGACCCGATGCCTGCTTGATAACGATCCTGAAGAAAACATGCGGAGTGCTGTCCGAAACAGGAGGCGTAACCGGCTTCAGAGCGCCAGGCTCCCACCAGTCGACGTGCTTGGTCAACACCGACCACGCATGGTCGCGCTGAACCTTGTAGCCGATCCGATCAGGCAGTTCTTCATAGACACGATCGACAACCACGCTTCTCCATGCCCGCCCTTGGCGGCGTTCGTCACCTGGACGCACACCAGCGGATTGGCACGCATCCAGTCGACCTTTTTGCCCGGCATGGAAAATGCATAGAGGTGATTGTCGGCGTGGGCATAGTAGAATGGCACGACGTAGGGGTGTCCATCCTTAGCGCATGCCAAGTGGCCGACCCGGTTGGCCGTCAGCAATTTTGTACATTCCAAAGCAGAAAGCGTGCGGATCAGCATCGGCGCGATCTCCTGTTTTTCGTGACAGCACGGTGTCGCCGGTGCTCCATCGACTCTGATATTCGTCATCGCGGATCGTAGCCCTGCCGCCAGGGAGGTCATTGATCACGATCAAGGAGTCGGTCGGCCGACAGATGAATCGACAACCATGGCTAGGCCCGCCGGTGACTCGCATGGCGGCCCATGTCAGTGTCAGCGTCCATACCGGAGTGGGGATTTGGAAAATGATCCAGATCAAGGCGGGGCCTGCTGCTCCCACCCATCATAGGGGATGATGTGGAAGCCGATCTCAAGCGCTCCGTTCGATCGTGAGCTGGAACTGGCCGTCCTCGACGAGGACGGCGAACATGCGCTTGTCTTTCCGTGCATCAAGGAGCGGGAAGGCTGGAAGAACGCCGCCACCCGCGCACGCATCGACGTTCACCCGACCCACTGGCGAGACTGGGTGCCGGATACGATCCCGGCAAACAACCACAGGTCTCTTACTGACTCGCTTTAACGTTTGGACTCCACAACCAAAGCCATGCGCACGAGATGCGACAGACTGCTCGCGGCCATCTTGCTCATGACATTGGCGCGATGGATCTCGACCGTGCGCGGGCTGATGCCGAGGTCATAGGCAATCGTCTTGTTCGGCAGGCCGGACACAAGGCCGTCCAGCACTTGTCGCTCCCGCTCCGACAGGGCCGCCAGACGACCACGGATTTCCACGCCTTGTGGGTGTGTCGCCTCCGTCCGATTGCGACTGTCCAATGCGGAGCGGATCGCTTCGATCAGCACCTCGTCGTCAAACGGCTTTTCGATGAAGTCGGCGGCACCTTCCTTCATCGCCTGAACAGCGAGGGCCACATCGGCATGACCCGTCATGACGATGACCGGAAGCGTATGCCCGCGGCTCCGGAGCTGTCGCAGGAACTCGATGCCGTCAATGCCCGGCATGCGCACATCGGTCACAATGCAGCCGTCAAGACTGCTCGTGGCCACCGCCAGAAAAGCTGTCGCCGATTCGTACAAGCGCACGGCGAAGTTGGCCGTCGCCAACAGAAAACCAAGCGATTTGCGAACGTCGACGTCGTCGTCGACGACGTGCACAAGATTGCTACCGGCCACTGGCGACCTCTTCCTTTTCCCAGATGCGCAAGGTGAACCGGAAGGCGGTTCCTCCGGCCGGCATTGCCTCAGCCCAGATGTGACCGCCGTGCGACTCGACGATCGTGCGGCAAATAGAGAGGCCAACCCCCATGCCCTGCTTTTTGGTCGTGACAAATGGCTGGAAAAGCTGGGCGGAGACTTCCGGCGCCAGTCCAGTGCCTGTGTCAACCACGCTTACCTCAGCCATGCCGTCATCACGGGCTATGGTTATGATTTGCAGCTCGCGGCGTGGCATGCCTTGCATGGCTTCAATCGCATTGCGCATCAGGTTCAGCAGAACCTGCTGAACCTGGATGCGGTCGGCCAAGACCAGTTCGGCGGCGGGATCAAGCTTGTAGCTGGCGCGGACATCTATTTCTCTTGCGCCGACCAGGGCCAGTGACGAGGCTTCCTTGATAATCGCCGGCAGGCGTTCGACCTGGCGCTCGCTTTCGCCTCTTGCGACGAAATCGCGAAGGTGGCGAATGACGTCTCCGGCCCTCAAGGCCTGTTCCGCTGCTTTTTCGACGGCCTCCCTCAGCATCGGCGCGTTGTCTTCCGTGCTTTTTTCGAGAAGCCGCCGGCTGCCTTTAAGGTAGTTCGTAATGGCGGTGAGCGGCTGGTTGATCTCGTGGGCAAGCGTCGAGGCCATTTCGCCGAGCGCAGTAAACCGCGCCATGTGGAGAAGCTCCAGCTGCTGCTCCTGTATTCTTGCCTCCGCCCGGTGGCGTTCGGTCAAGTCGCGGCAGAAGCCGGTAAAGAAGCGCCCGGTTCCCGGATGCATCTCGCCGACAGAGAGTTCCATCGGAAAGGTCGAGCCGTCCTTGCGCATTCCAGTGACGGTGCGACCGAGCCCGATGATCCGGCGCTCCCCTGTCGCTAAATAGCGGTGAAGATAGGCATCATGCTCTTCGCGGTAGGGCGACGGCATCAGCAGATTGACATTCTGGCCGATGACTTCGCTGGACTGGTAGCCGAACAGCGTTTCGGCAGCCGTGCTAAAGGATTGAATACGGCCTTGTTCGTCGATGACCACCATTGCATCGGGCACTGTCGCTAGGATCGAACGCAAATGATCTTCGCGCAGTCGAAGTGCGGCGTTTGCATAGGAGAGTTCGCTGACGTCGGTGCCTTCGACGAAGATCGCAGTGATGCGACCATCGTCAGCCTTGATGGGCTGATATACGAAATCGAGGATGCGTTCATCGACCGGCTCGCCGTCCTTGTTGCGAAGGGCGACCTTCACGCCTTGACCTCTGTAGGGCTTGCCCGTTTCGTATACTTGGTCCAGCAGTTCGTAGAATCCTTGGCCTTCGAGCTCGGGCAGGGCCTCGCGTACCGACCTTCCTATCACTTGCCTCTGGCCAATCAGACGTTGATAGGCGGCATTGGTCAGCTCGAATACATGACCCGGCTCACGCATCAAGGTCATGAAACCAGGGGCCTGCTCGAACATCTGGGAGAGCCGGTCGTGTTCGGCCGCGACCCGCCCTTCGGCGCGAACGCCGGTCGACAGGTCACGTGTTTGTTTGTCGTCCAAATCAAGTCCTTTGATCAGGGAACCCGCAACGCATTCTAACTATCATTCATCGCTCTTTCTGCACACGCAAAAACCGGCATAGTCAGAGGTTCGGGATCCGGTGAGTAGTGTCATTTGACACGCATCAAGGCGTCGAGTGCCGGCGGATGCACTTCATCATAGCATCCAAACGCTCCAGCGAAAGGCGACCACAAATGTGCTACAAAGAAAGCATCTGTGACAGCCTCGCGGACGTCCCCGTCTTTCTTGAGCACCACGGCATCACGGTGCGGACCGAATTCATCCCGGCGATGGTGATGGCGAACAGCTGGTGGCGTTCGCACGCATGATTCATGCAGACCTGATGGTTTCCGGCGCATGCGGTCATAGCCGCCTGCGGGAATGGGCGTTCGGCGGCGTCACGCGTACGCTGATGGAAGAGAGCAGCATCAACCGCTTCATGTTGTATTGGCCGCCGGTCGCATCAGGACCTTCACGCCATCGCTTGAGGCACGCACGATAGATATCACCACGAGGGAGACGCCTGTTGACCGAGATCAATGCAGCGATCGCCGATATCGCAATGATCTGCCAGAAAACGGGAGCGAAACGACATGAGTTTTCTCGACTACCTGATTTCAGTTGACGCCAGGACCGCCTTGATGAGCCGCATGATGCAGAAGCTCGGCGTCGACAAATATTTGAAGGTCGTTCCGGACCATGTTGCCGTCACCAATCGAGCGGTCGACCGGTGTCGCTCCTGCGGGCACCAGGATGAATGCTCGACTTGGCTTGATGAACACCAGCAAGCTGATGATCCGCCAGACTATTGCCGCAACCGCGACCTGATCGCACGGCTGCAGCACGCAGCCGGCCAACGATAGAGCGGTTGTGCAGGCATACCGCAGATCGCGTCACCAAGGCCGCGTGCTGCAGCTCCTCGATTTCCTGGGCGGTCATTGCTCGGCCAATGTTTCGCATCTGCTGGCTGATGGCGTTCCGGCGCACACCGCCCGCGAATGCCTGCAACTCCGCTCTCATTAAACAGCCGACCGGCCCCTCCAGCCACGAGCTGCCCGCCAATAAGATATATTGACAATCTTTCTTTAAGGTGCGATTCCGACCCATACCGACGAAGGCCTCCTTTGAAGCAAATGCATCAATCGTCATCGTGGACGCGACTTCACTCGGTGCGTTGCGGAGCTGTTTGAGTGTGGGAATTATTTTGAGGTCTTTGGGTCTTCGAAAACTAAGAGCATGCACATGATTGCGAATGGTCGGAGCAACAAAACGATCGTCATCGGTGGTGCCCCGTTGCCAGACGTGCTTGACGAGGCCATGATCCGTCTTGTGGTTGACGGCTTTTATGATGAGATTCGCCGCGACGACCTTCTCGGCCCCATCTTTCATAACGCTATCCATCCTGAGGCTTGGCCGCGCCATCTGGCTAAGATGTGCGACTTCTGGTCCGCTACGCTGCTCCGGTCGTCCCGTTATGAAGGCCGTCCATTACCGCCACACCTGGCGATCTCCGGCCTTGGAGTCGCGCATTTCCGGCGTTGGCTAAAGCTGTTTCGCGCAACGGTGCGCCGTGTTTGCCCACCCGAGGTTGCGGCGCTGTTCATGGACCGCGCACTGCGCATAGCTCACAGCTTCCGTCTCGCGGTCGCCTTCAGCCGTGGCGAGACTACGATGGGCATTGAACCGATCGTCGAGAAGGACCTGTGATGCGGGGCTGGATTGTAAGTGGCTCCTGTACGAGAATTGCAAAGAGGAACCATTAGTGCGGTTGACCAATTTCTCGGACTACGCCTTGAGGATGCTAATGTACGCGGCCTCTGCCGGTGATCGCCTGATCACGATCGAGGAGGTGGCACGCACGTTCAAGGTATCCAAAACGCACCTCAACAAGGTCGCCAACACCCTGACGCGCGGCGGTTACTTGAAAGCGGTCCGCGGCCGCTCCGGTGGGCTAGCCCTCGGGCGGAGCCCCGAGATGATCCGGATCGGCGACGTGGTACGGCTGACGGAGCCAGATTTCGCGCTTGTGGAGTGCTTCGGGACCGGAAATCAGTGCGTGCTCACCGGCCGCTGCAAACTTTCAGGAATGTTCGGCGACGCGATGGCCTCCTTCCAGAACACCCTTGATCGTTACACGCTGGCCGACGTCGCATTGATGCCCCAGGACTTTGTCGGCGGGCTGCCTGCATCCGAAGCTTCGGCGTACGATAAGCATGGGTAAGGCCTCGATCGACAATTCAACCGCAACGCCGCGCGGTTCGCGTCTGCCGGCCCGTGGAGACAAGCATGACTGACCCAGACAAAAATGACACACCGGTGGCCAACCAATTCGAGTCGGGCGTCGACCTGAACAACACGCTGCTCCCTATGCTGATCGGCGGGCTTGTTCTGATTGTCATCGGTGCAATTATGGTCATGACGTTTGTCTAGCTTTTCCTAGCCAAACGGCAATGCTCATCAAAGTTGCGAAAGCGCAAAGAAGGCGGCCTGAGAGGAATCTATTAAGACGCTTCGCAATGGCGGAGACTTCATCGTGAAGGAGCTCAGTTCGTTCAATTCCGACATGGTCGTCGACGAGATCATGAGAAAATGGCCGGCAACGGTGGCTGTCGTGCTGAGATACAGGATGCTTTGCGTCGGTTGTCCAATCGGTACCTTCCATACGATCGCTGAGGCGTGCCGAGAGCATCAGATCAATGAGACCGCCTTCCTGGTGGATTTGGAATCGGCTGTTCGAGCGCGCAGGTGATAAATCAGCGCTTGGTTCGACTCCCTGAGAGGACCACAAGCCGGTGCGCGTCCTTGACAGTGACTTTCTGGCGTCCGCTGGCAATTATCCCATTCTCTTCCCATTTGCTGAGCAGCCGGCTGACCGTGTGCAGTGTCGTCCCCGTCATTTCGGCAATGTCCTGCCTCGAGATCGGAAAGTCGATTTCGATGCCGCTGTCGGTCTTCCGACCAGTCTGATTTGCCAGTCGCAGCAGCGCGTGAGCAACGCGCTGCTCCACCTGTTCAGTGGACATCTCCACAACCCGCGTCTGGGTTTCTTGCAGCCTGTTTCCGACCGTCCGGTAGGTGGTCGCCCCAAACACAGGAAACCGCTTCGCCAGTCCCGGCCATAGCGCGTTGGGCCAGGCCAACACCACGCAGTCCACCGCCGCGACTGCGCTGGCGGGGTAAGTCGTCCGGCCAAGGGCTGCGGCGACGCCAAAGATCTCGCCTTCGCTGATGTATCTAGCGATGACCTGCTGTCCATCCGGCGTGGTGCGGACGACGCGGATGTGCCCGGCGATCAGCACGAAGAAGGAATGGGCATCGGCTTCCTGCGCGAAGATCGTCGTCTCCTTGGCATAGCGAGACGACCGCGCATCTCGCAGGATCTCGCTCTGCTCGTCGGGCGTCAGTCCTTGAAAGAGCGGCAGCCGCGATATCAGCGATCGGTCCAACGCAGCCAAGCGGATTCCTCACGATCCTGTAGTTTCGCATCAGTCCATGGAAGAGCTTTCTACTCCGAGTTTGCGCCAGCGCAAATTCTGCCGGGGCTTGTCAGGCTAAAAGGCATGGAACGGCCAAATGCCGTGACGACGAAACAAAAGGACGAACCGATGAAACTCTCCATCCTCGCCGCCACAATCTCCATCCTCGCGCTCGCCGGCGGCGCAAGCGCGGAAGAGCATGTGGTGCAAATGCTCAACAAGGGCGAAAAGGGCGCCATGGTTTTCCAGCCGGCCTTCGTCAAGGCAGTACCCGGCGATACCGTAAAGTTCGTGCCGACCGACAAGAGCCATGACGCAGAGTCGATCAAGGGCATGCTTCCGGATGGCGCTGAGCCTTTCAAGGGAAAGCCCAGCGAGGAGATCACCGTCACACTCACCCAGGAAGGTGTGTATGGCGTCAAATGCGCGCCGCACTACGGCATGGGCATGGTCGCGCTGATCGTTGTCGGCAAGCCGGTCAATCTCGATACCGCCAAAGCGGTCAAGCATCCCGGGAAGGCAAAGACAGTATTCGCCGAGCTGTTCACCCAGATCCCGGCCAACTGACGGCATTCGATACAGCCATGCCTGCCACATAAAGCGCGGGCGCGGGCCGGACGGACCGAGGGCGGCGGTTCATCCGGCCCTGTTCATTTGGAGACGCAAATCATGGGGATTCCACGCCTGCGGGCCTACACCGGGCCCGCATTTCTTTCCTACGGATTCAGGCCGTTCTTCTTCCTTGGGTCGCTGTATGCGTCGCTCTCCATTCTGCTTTGGCTGCCGATGTATGCCGGCGAACTCAATGCCCACAGTGCGTTCGTTCCCGTCGACTGGCACATTCACGAGATGCTGTTCGGCTATCTGTCGGCGATCGTTACCGGGTTCTTGCTGACCGCCATTCCCAACCGGACCGGCCGGCTGCCTGTGCAAGGCCTGCCGCTGCTGGCGCTGGTGGTCCTGTGGCTTGCCGGCCGTGTCGCTGTCTTTGTCTCGGCGGATATCGGCTGGGAAGCAGCCGCCGTGATCGATGGCTCATTTCTGCTTGCGGTTGCTGCCGCGGCGGCCCGCGAGATCGTCGCAGGACGGAACTGGCGTAATCTCAAGGTGCTGCTGCCGCTTGCCGTCCTGGCTGGCGCCAACGGCACGTTCCACATCGAGGCGCATCTTCAAGGCACATCCAACATCAGCCGCAGGCTCGGCATGGCCGCGGCGATCATGCTCATCTCGTTGATCGGCGGGCGCATCATTCCGAGCTTCACCCGCAACTGGCTCGTCCGCGAAAATCCTGGCCGGCTGCCTGCTCCGTTCGACCGTTTTGACATGGCATCGATAGCCATCTCAGCCATCGCGCTGGGAGCATGGACGTTCGCGCCCGACAACAGCGCCTCAGGAATGCTCCTGGCGGCCGCTGCAATCAGCCAGGCGTGGCGCTTGTCGCGGTGGGCCGGCGAGCGCACCTTGCGGGATCCGCTGGTGCTCGTACTCCATCTCGCATATGCCTTCGTGCCGGTCGGTCTCGCCCTTGTCTCGGTGTCGATCTTCTTCCCCGATGCCGTGCCGGCGGCGGCGGGACTCCACGCACTCGGAACTGGCGCGGTCGGCGCGATGACGCTTGCCGTGATGACCCGCGCAACGCTCGGTCACACCGGGCGAGAGCTCAAGGCTGGAAAAGGCGCCTCGTTCATTTTTGGAGCCGTCCTCCTCGCAGGATCATTGAGAATCCTGGCTGCCTTCGTCCCCTATGACATAGTGATCGACATGGCCGGCACCGCATGGGTGGCGGCATTTGCCGGCTTCATTCTGATCTATGGAAGTGCGTTGATAAGGCCAAAGGTGCGGCGAGGCGGCGGGGAGAGCAGGCGACCGTCGAAACGCGAATGAAAAGCCGCTTCTGATTTGTCAGGCAATGCCGAGGTAGCCGACGATACGGTTCGCCCAGCCCCGATGGTCCCGGACCAGCCTGAAACCCAGATTGTCGGGAGGCGTGCCAACGGCACAGCCGCCGCTTTTTCCGTCGCTGACGAAGTTCGACATGTAGGCTCTGTGAAGCCCTTCAAGGACGTGGACGCCGCAATTGTCGACCGAACTCGCAACGCCGCTTCCATCCGCAGGCAATGTGGTGCGGACATAGCAAGTCGAAGTCCACTCCCAAACATTGCCGGAAAAGTCGGCGAGGCCCAGGGAATTGAAACCAAAAGAGCCACGGCTCTTGGGCAACGGGTCCGGTTTGCGATTGAGGTCCACCTCGGCCTTGTAGCTGGTGAGCCAGCGTCTGGCGGGGTTGTTGGCGTCGTTTTCGACACCCTCAAATTCCCCTGCGAACCGCTCCGCCGCGGCAAACGCCCATTCTTCGTCGGATGGCAGCCGCCATTGGTCGCCCGTCACTTGCGAATACCACCGGGCGTAGGCATTGGCATCGAGATAGCTCACTCCAGTTACGGGAGCGTTGCTTGGGATCGCGCGCGTCTCCTGTGCCGGCTGACAGCTTCCTGCCGACACACAGTCCGCATAGTCGGCCGCGCTGATCTGGTAGGCCATGATTTCGAGAGGTCTGTTGAGTTGCCGCTTGAGGCGGGGATTGGCTTGCGGGCGTCCCTCCATCAGGAACTCCCCTGGCGTCGGATAGGTGATCGAACCCGAAAGCAAGGTAACCGTCATAGCGATGGGGTGAGGTTGTCGATCCCCGAAGACCGTCTGTATCGAGAGCCCTGCCGGAACGGCAGCGGCGACGAGGGCGACCGGAAGAACCTTGAGGATCAATGGAGACATCGCTTTGTCCATGCCCGGACAGCATCGCTGTCCGGGCAAATTGGAGTGCCGTCAGTTGGTGGCGAGGGGTGTCGGCGCCTCGACCTGCGTCATCAGGTCGTCATTCCATTCGCCCTCGACCATAAAGTGAGCGGTCGCACCGAGTTCCACGGCCTCGATCAGATTGTGATTGACATAGGCGTAGACGCCGGGCTGCAGGAACGTGTAGAGCGCCGACCCCGCGGAGCCGCCACGGATGAACCAGGTTTCCAGATCCTTGGCCGGCGGATTGGCGAATTTGCCCTGTTCCCAGACATAGTCGCCGTGGCCACCGATCAGATGCGGTCGCGTATCGCGGTTGGCCTGCGAATGGACGATCAACACGGTCTCGCCGACCTTCGCCTTCATCGCATTGTCGCCGGTCAGCGAACCGACCTTGCCATTGAACACCACATGCGTCGGGATCAGCCCGCGCATGACCTTGACGATGTCGTCGTAACCGTCGCCGGCCGATTCGTAGGTCTTGAAGTTGCCCTTCTCGTCGCGCGGAATATAGAAGTCGTTCTCGCCGATGTAGAAGATCTTGTCGTACTTTACCGGTTCGCCCTTGTCGTTCCTGAGCCCATCGCGCGGCAGGATCATGATGGCGCCGCTCATGCCGGAGACGACATGCCATGGGATCATCGCGCCACCGGGTGCGCAGTGATAGACGAACGTACCCGTTCGGGTTGCCTTGAAGCGCAAGGTCACCTGCTCGCCGGGATTGATCAGCGTCAGGGCGCCGCCGCCCAGCGCGCCGGTTGCGGCGTGGAAATCGATGTTGTGAGCGAGTGAGTTGGTGTCGGGATTGATGAGCGTCAGTTCGACATAGTCGTCCTGATGCACGACCATCAGAGGGCCAGGAATCGAGCCGTTATAGGTCATCGCATTGAGCGTCGTGCCGTCGGCATCGATGACGACGGGCTTTTCCTCGATGGTCATGGTGAACTCGACGATTTTCGGTCCAACCGTGGCGATCTGATCGTGCGGATGCACAAAGGGCGGTGCCACGAGCTCGATCTTTTCGCGGGCGAACCCTCGAATGTCCGTCTTTGTCACCGTTGCCGAAAATGCCGGCAGTGCCGCCACGGTGGCAGCGCCAATCGCTGCTCCGAAAAGGGCGTCGCGTCGCGTGATCATGTCAGTCTCCTATCTCTCAACCGTTGCGGATGAGCAGAAGGTATCTGGCCTGACGCAGCGTTTCTTTGCGCTGGCGCAAATTGGTGGCGTTCAGTGTTAGGCAGCAACAACCCCGGAAACAGCAATCGTGCGCGGCATAGTCGCAGTGGGGAAGGTGTGTGGGAGCGGTTGGCTGCACCGGCGCTGTTTGTCAGCCCTCGGCCCTGGATCAGCGCTCCAGTCTGTCTTCCCGATCGATAAGGATCCGCTCGGCAGCTCCGTCAAGATCTTCGTACTGGCCACTCCTCAACGCCCACAGGAAGCCCCCCAGGCCAAGCGCACCAAGGAACAGGGCGACAGGGATGAGGTAGGCAAGGGTGGTCATGAGGATTGGGCCAGTTTGCTGCTGTCGGACAGCCTGTCGCGCCGGACATCTTTGGCCGGCGAATCTGGCATAGAACCTCGCAGACGCAGAGCATTTCCGATGACAAGCAGGGAAGACGCGGACATCGCGATCGCGGCGATAAGAGGGGTGACGTGCCCCAGGATCGCGATCGGCACGGCGACGGCATTGTAGATGATGGCGATCGTGATGTTCTGGCGAATCAAGCTTCCCGCCTTGCGCGAGACGTCCAGCGCGAGGGGGATTGCCAGAAGGCTTTCGCGCAGGAATACGAAATCCGCCGCATTGCGGCCAATGTCGGCGGCCGTGGCCGGCGCGAACGAAACATGCGCCGCGCTCAGCGCAGGCGTGTCGTTCAAGCCGTCGCCAACCATCAGAACCCGGTGTCCCTCTTTCGCCAGGGTTTCGATGCATTCGACCTTGCCGGACGGCAGCAGGCACGGAACGAAGTCATCGATACCCAGCATTTTCGAGATTTCGCGGCAGGCGGCCGCGCTATCGCCCGACAGCATCTGAACCGACATCCCGGCATCGTTCAATCGCTCGATCGCCGCCTTGGCGTCGGCACGCAACGCATCCTCGAAATTGAAGGTCGCGACAACGATCCCGTCTTTCGTCAGGACCGTCCCGCCATAGCCATGTTTGCCTTCGCCGCCTGTGCGGGCCTTCCATCCAGCCCATCCGCGTCTGCCCAGCCGCCAGATACTTCCGACGTCAGTTGCTTCGATACCGAACCCCGGATGCTCGGTGACGGCATCGAATTTGTGCTGCCCGCCGCCAGCGGCAAGACCGGCTATGGCCTTTGAAAAGGGATGACGCGAATGCGCGGCCATGTCGGCCGCAATCGTCAGCATGGCCGGATCGATCGAGGCCGCATTGACGAGACGGGGCTGGCCGAGCGTGAGCGTGCCGGTCTTGTCGAACACCGCTGCATCAATCGTTGCCAGGCGCTCCATGGCCGAACCATCCTTGACCATGATGCCGTTCTCGAACAGCCGCCGCGCGGCGACCACCTGGACGATCGGCACGGCGAGCCCGAGCGCGCACGGACATGTGATGATCAAAACGGCGATGGCGATGGTTATCGCCCGATGCCAGTCGCCGGTTGCCGCCATCCAGCCAAGGAATGTCACGAAGGCGGTGAGATGAACAACTGGAGCATAGAGTGCTGAAACGCGATCGGCGATGCGGCGGTAATGTGCGCGACCGCCCTCGGCGGCTTCCATCAGCCGAACCATTTCCGCCAGGAACGAATCCTTCGCGGCGGCTGTCGCCTCGATGGTCAGCGGGCCGGTAAGGTTGAGCACGCCGGCCTGGACGGCATCGTTTGGAGCCACGCTTCTGGGCGTGCTCTCTCCCGAAACCAGCGAGCAGTCGACGTCCGATGTCCCACGCGTGATCTTGCCGTCGACGGGGATCCTTTCGCCGGCCGCTATCAGCAACAGCATGCCCGGTTCGATCTCGCCAACCGGCAGATAGTCGCGTGCGCCACCGTCGCGCAGCACCATGGCGCCACGCGCGGCCAGTTGTGACAGGCCTTTCACGGCGGTGCGGGCGCGTGCGCGCATCACGTGATCCAGCGTGCGGCCGATCAACAGGAAGAACAGCAGAGACACCGACGCGTCGAAATAGGCGTGGTCGCCATGGGTGATCGTCTCATGGAGGCTCATCGCATAGGCCAGCGACACGCCGACCGCGATCGGCACGTCCATGTTCATGCGGCCGTGACGCAAGGCATTCCAGGCCGACTTGAAGAAGATGCCGCCGGCGAAGGCGAGTGCGGGGATGGCGATCAGTGCCGAGACCCAGTGGAACAGGTCGCGGGTCGCGCCCTCGGCACCGGACCAGACCGAAACCGACAGCAGCATGATGTTGCCCGCCGCAAATCCGGCAACAGCGACGGCGCGGATAAGCTCCGAGAGCGTTTTGTCCTTTTCACCAATCTCGGGTTCGAACAAATGCGCCTGGTAACCCAGCCGCCCCAGCATGGCGACGAATGGTGGGGCCTCGTCCCCGCGCCACCGGACCGAGACCCGCTTCGTTGACAGGTTGACGCGAGCGGCCTCGACGTGATCGAGTTTTGCCAACGCCGTCTCGATTGTCTGGATGCAGGCTGCGCAATGAACCGTCGGAACTGAAAGATCGGTCTGGCTAAGGCCATCGCCAAGCGACCGGCTCGCCAGCTTGATCTCTTCGCTGGACGGCAGGACGGATGTAGCGTTGCCCAGATCCAGCGCCATTTCCGCGCCCGGTGCACAGCAGCTCATTTCAGCGCACCATCGGAGATCATGATCCTGCGCACGTCGTGGAAAGGCCTTGCCAGACCGGCATCGGCGTCGATTTCGACGATCCACACACCGTCCCTTGGCATGTGCTGCACGGCAAACTCGTGGCCCGAGGCGGCGGCGAGCGTGATGGACTCATCTTCTTTCTCGTAAGCGGGATGGCGAAACAGCACTTTGACGCCATGCAAGGGAACCCCCTTGCCGGCGGCGTCGGTGACGCCATAGCGGACTTCGCCCCATGCAATGGTCAACTTGCCGGTCCAGCCGAGGGCTGCCTGCGCGCGCCCTTCCTCGGCCTTCCTGTTGAATTGCTGGCTCGCCACATAGGTGTTTTCGACGACAAGCCCGGTCCAGCTTGTATTGGCAAGCGTCGCCATGGTCAGATTGACCGCGATGACCACGCCGAAAAAAGCAAGGATGATGGCCAACATGTGCCTGCCGGTGAATTCCCGGGATTTTCGCGTGGTGGCGTTCATCTGGCGATCTCCGGCGCGTTGAAGGTGGCGGTGTATTCGTTGGACTCGAAACTCGCTTTGTCCTCGACCCGGAGTGTGAAGGTCTGCGCTGCGCCATGGATCTGATCAGCAGGCAGGCGCACGAAAACCTTCAACATCTTCAGGCGGTCGGGTTCGACCTGGATCGCAAAAGAGCGATCGGCAGGGAGGTCGACACCAACGATGCTCATCTCTGCGCCTGGCAAACCCCCAATGCTGACGACGATCGTTCTTGGTTCGGGGATCATGTTCAGCAGCTTGACGGTATAGCCATTGCGGATCGAGCCGTCGGACAGCGTCACGAATTGTGGATTGCGGTCGTGCAAAACATTGATCTCGAGCCGGTCGCGCGTCAGCAGCGAAAAGAGCAGACCCAGGCCGATCAGCGACCACATGGCCATGTAGACATAGGTGCGTGGCCGAAAGATCTTGCGGACATGGAAATGCGCCACCCTGTCCGAAAACAGGCCGTCAGCGGTCCTGACCAATGACGGATTGACCGAACAGGCGCCGCCCGCGGTCGCCAGCATCATGTTGGCATTGTAGTCGGAGAGTGTCGCGTAGGAGATCAAGCCGCGCTCCTTGCCGAGCTTGTCCATGACGCCGTCGCAGGCGTCGATGCAGAGCGCGCAGGTGATGCATTCGAGCTGCTGGCCATCGCGAATGTCGATCCCCATCGGGCAGACAGCCACGCAGGCGTTACAGTCGACGCAATCGCCGACGGACTGTCCGGCGGCCTGGACCTTCTTGGTGTGGCGCGTGCGCGGTTCGCCGCGCCAGTCATTGTACGTGACGGTGAGCGAACTTTCGTCGAGCATGGCCGCCTGGATGCGCGGCCACGGGCACATATAGGTGCAGACCTGCTCGCGCATCAGCCCGCCGAACGTATAGGTCGTCGCTGTGAGCACAGCGACGGTGATGTAGGCGATAGGCGCTGCCGTGCCGGTGAAGAGTTCGACGAGCAAGGTCGGCGCATCGGCGAAATAGAAGATCCAGGCGCCGCCGGTCGCTGCACCTATGATCAGCCAGATGGCGTGTTTCGACATTCTCAGCGCGAGCTTGCGGGCGGTCCAAGGCCCGGCATCGAGCTTCATGCGCGCGTTGCGGTCGCCCTCGATAGCTCGCTCGACGACCAGGAACAGATCGACCCACACGGTCTGCGGACACGTATAGCCGCACCAGGCACGACCGACAGTCGACGTAACCAGGAAAAGACCGACGCCGGCCATGACCAGAAGGCCGGCCACATAGTAGAATTCCTGCGGCCATATCTCGATGAAGAAGAAGTAGAAACGCCGGTTGGCGACATCGAGCAGCACGGCCTGGTCAGGGGCAAACGGGCCGCGGTCCCACCGCAGCCAAGGTGTCAGATAGTAGATACCAAGCGTGACCGCCATTGCCAGCCATTTGAATCGGCGAAAGCTGCCCGAGGCCCGCTTCGGGAAGATCTTCTTGCGCGCGGCATACATCGGCTGTCGCACTTTGGCGGAGTTGACCGCCTCGGCTTCGAGCCGTTCTACCTGCGTATTGTCCAGCACTGGTTTCTCCCGTCGCGCAGCTTTGATTTCGCCGGGCAAATGTTCTGACTGGGCACAGGCAGGTCAGCGAAATACAGCGTCGAGCGGATTTTGCTGCCGACTGGATTGCGCCGCGTTGATGCAGGTCAATCGCCTGGCCCACGGAAAACAAATCGAGCCCCGGCAGAGCCGGGCCTCGTCGCTTCGGCGGTGAGGGCCGGAGAATAGGCCCCCGTTCCTATTCTCCACCGCCTAGCGAATGCACGTAGACCGCCAGCTCCTTGATCCTGGTTTCGCCCAGGCGCGCCCCCCAGGCCGGCATCACGCCTTGTTTCGGCGCTGTGACCTGGGCGGCAATGGCCGTTTCGCCCGATCCGTAGAGCCAGATGGCATCGGTCAGATCAGGAGCGCCGAGCTCCTTGTTGCCCTTTGCGTTGTCGCCGTGACAAGCAACGCAGTTTTCCGCAAAAACCTTGGCACCGGGCGCCACCAAAGATTCGTCGCTGACGGCTTGGGACAGGCCGGCAATATAGGCGCTGACCTGTTTGATCTGGTCGGCAGTGATAATGCCGCCAAAGGCTGGCATTTCCGAAAGCCGCGTATCCGGATCGGATGCGAAGCGGATACCATGCGTGACCGTCTGCTGGATCTGATCCGCCTTGCCGCCCCACAGCCAGTCATCGTCATTGAGGTTGGGGAAGCCCTTGGAGCCCTGGGCGCCGGAGCCATGACATTGCACGCAATTGACCTTGAACGCGGCGCCACCAGCGGCGATCGCGAATTCGCGCAAACCATCGTCCGCCGCGATCTCCGAAACACTCTTCGATTCTATCGCCGCGACATATTTGCCCTTCGCCGCTTCAGCCGCCGATAGCTCGTTCTTGACTTCGTTGCGGCTCGAATAGCCGAGCACGCCCGTTGTTGCCGAATGCAGCAAAGGCCATGCCGGATAGGCGATGGTGTATCCGATTGCCCAGACAATGGTGGCGTAGAAGGTTACGACCCACCAGCGCGGAAGCGGGTTGTTCAGCTCCCGAATGCCATCCCATTCGTGGCCGGTGGTCGAAACGCCAGAGATTTCATCGATGTGCTCGTCGCTCATGATCACTCGTCCTCAAGGGGAATCCGGGCAGCTTCGTCGGCCAACTTGCGGCTGCCGGGGCGCAGGGCGAAGGCAATTGCGCCGACAAAGAAAAGCGCCATGGCGACCAGACCCCAGCTGTCGGCAAACTCCCGCATCAAATTGTAATCCATGGATAAAACTCCTCAGCGGTAGCCGGCGGCTTCGTCGTAGTTCTTGAAATCGACCAGCGTGCCGAGCATCTGCAAATAGGCGACGAGGGCGTCCATTTCGGTGACCTGTTGCGGGTTGCCGTCGAAGTCGCCGATCTTGGCTTTGGGGTAGCGGGCTTCGAGGCCGGATGTGTCGGCGTTGGGATCAGCCTGCGCCATCAAGTCGGCGCTGGCGTGTGCGATCATCTCGTCGCCGTAGGGGACACCGACACGGCTGTTGGCGACCAGATGCGTCGAGAAATCCTTCACCTCGATCGGCGTGTCTTTCAGGAACGCATAGCTCGGCATGATTGATTCAGGCACCACCGAACGAGGATCCGTAAGGTGCTCGACATGCCATTGATTGGAATAGCGGTCGCCAACCCTGGCGAGGTCCGGTCCGGTGCGCTTCGATCCCCATTGGAAAGGATGATCGTACATCGACTCGGCCGCCAGACTGTAGTGACCATAGCGCTCGACCTCGTCGCGGAACGGTCTGATCATCTGGCTATGGCAGAGGTAGCAACCCTCGCGCACATAGATGTTGCGCCCGACAAGTTCGAGCGGCGAGTAAGGGCGCATGCCCTCGACCTTCTCGATCGTGTTGTCGAGATAGAAGAGCGGTGCGATCTCGACGATGCCGCCGACAGTCACCACAAGAAGAGAGCCGATGAGCAGAAGCGTGGCGTTCTTCTCGATCAGCGCGTGTTTGTCCATCAAGCCCATTGTCTGGCTCCTTATTCGGCAGGCTGCAGGACGGGCAGGGAGCCCGGCATCGGCTCTTCCTCGCGCTGGTAGCCGAGGATGGTCATGGCGATGTTCCAGGCCATGATCAGGGCGCCGGAGAGGTACATGGCCCCGCCGATGGCGCGCATGACATAGTAGGGGTGCATGGCGGCCACGGTTTCGGCAAAGGAGTAGACCAGGAAGCCCTGCTCGTCGTATTCGCGCCACATCAGGCCCTGCATGATGCCGGACACCCACATGACGGCCGCGTAGACGACGATGCCGAGCGTCGCCAGCCAGAAGTGCCAGGTGACGAGCCGCAGCGAATAGAGACGTTGGCGGTTCCAAAGCTTCGGCACCATGTAATAGATCGCGCCGAACGAGATCATCCCAACCCAGCCGAGCGCACCGGAGTGCACGTGACCTATGGTCCAGTCGGTATAGTGCGACAGCGAATTGACCGTCTTGATCGACATCATGGGACCTTCGAAGGTCGACATGCCGTAGAAGGCGATGGCCATCACCATCATGCGGATAATCGGATCGGTGCGCAGCTTGTCCCAGGCGCCCGACAGCGTCATCAGGCCGTTGATCATGCCGCCCCATGACGGCATCCACAGCATGATCGAGAACACCATGCCGAGTGTCTGCGCCCAGTCGGGCAGGGCGGTGTAGTGCAGGTGATGGGGGCCGGCCCAGATGTATAGAAAGATGATCGCCCAAAAATGGACGATCGACAGCCGGTAGGAATAGACCGGCCGGTTCGCCTGCTTGGGCACGAAGTAATACATCATGCCGAGGAAGCCGGCGGTGAGGAAAAAGCCGACGGCGTTGTGGCCGTACCACCATTGCGTCAGGGCGTCTTGGACGCCGGAAAAGGCGGAGTAGCTCTTGGAACCCAGGAATGAGGCCGGCATCGACAGGTTGTTGACCACATGCAGCATCGCGATGGTGACGATGAAGGACAGGTAAAACCAGTTGGCGACGTAGATGTGCGGCTCCTTGCGCTTCAGGATCGTGCCGAGGAACAGGATGAGATAGGCGACCCAGACGATGGTCAGCCAGATATCCACATACCATTCGGGTTCGGCGTATTCGCGGCTCTCGGTGATGCCGAGCAGGTAGCCGGTCGCGGCCATGACGATGAAGAGCTGGTAGCCCCAAAACACGAACCAACCGAGATCGCCGCCGAACAGCCGCGCGCGGCAGGTGCGCTGGACGACATACAGGGACGTGCAGAGCAGCGCATTGCCGCCAAAGGCGAAGACGACGCCCGACGTATGCAATGGCCGTAAACGGCCGAAGTTAAACCAGGGCTGAATGTTGAGATCGGGGTAGGCAAGTTGCAGCGCAATGACGACGCCGACCAGCATGCCGACGACACCCCAGAACATGGTGGCGATGGCGCCATAGCGGACTGGCCCATCCATGTAGGCGGACGGGTCGATCGGAGCAGCCACTTCGAAATTCGTGTTGCGGATGAGGATGGCGACAAAGCCGAGCAGCACAAAAAACAGTACCCACATATGCTGCCGGAATGGCTCGTCCACACCGAACCCGGCTGCCACAAGGGCCGCAAATGTGAACAGGCCCAAGGCGAAGATTTGCGTGCCGAACTTCATGACCTGTCCCCGACCTCGGATTGGGATGCGCGGATACCAATCCGCTTGACACCAATTCAGCAGTCGCGTCGTCGCTGCCTTGATCCATGTCAAAGCCATTTGCTTTTGGATTGGGCAGCTTCGAACTCGCAAACGATCAGGAGGCTTTCATTGGACGGGGAGAACGAGCGGAAATCGTCGCTGTTTGAAGCCCGCCGCGAGATTTCCATGCCGGTCGGACGGTTCGATCGAGAGTTCCTCCCTGGCGCTGTGATGAAACGTGCCCATGGGGAAAAGCTGCGGCTTTGTGACGCCTTGGAAAAGATCGCCGATACGTTGCCGGCCGCAGATCGCCTGAAGTGTATTGGCGTGGCCAACGCGATCGTTCCGCTGTTGCGCAACATTCACCAATACGAGGAGACGGTTATCTTTCCGGCCTACGAGGCTGCTTTGACTGGCAGCGATTCCAACCTTGCTTCAACTCGTCGATTGCGCGCAGAACACGTCGAGGACGAATGCTTTGCCGGCGAGGTGACTGAAATCCTGCTGGCGATCGGCCATGGCGAGACAGTCGAGAATGCCGAGGCTGTCGGCTTCATGCTGCGCGGCTTATTCGAAAGCTTGCGCCGGCATATCGCCTTCGAACGCGAGCACGTCTTGCCGATGATCGGGGTCGTCGATGCCGGTTAGGCGCCGGAGCGTCGCTGCAGCCGGCTCATGTTCTCCACAGTCATGTGCCGGTTGTTGTCGATCCGGATTACGCTGTCTGTTCTCAGCCTGGTCAGTTGGCGGCTGACCGTCTCGATCGTCAAGCCGAGAAAATCGGCGATGTCGGCGCGCGTCAGCGGCAGGTCAAAGCTTGTCGACTGGGCCGCCGGGTCAAGCGTGGGATCGATATTCCTGGCGATCATCAGGAGAAAGCTCGCCACCTTTTCCGCAGCACTCTTGCGCCCCAGCGTCACCATCCAGTCTCGTGCTTCGTCTAGTTCATTGAGCGTCTGCTTGAAGAGACGATGCTCGAGCTGTGGCGATTCCTTCATCATGCGTTCGATGGCGGCTTTTGGAAAGGAACACAGGGAAACGGTCGTTGCGGCTTCGGCGTTGATCGCGCTCTCCACCTTGAAGGGCCTGCCCAGGAAATCGGGGGCAAACTGGAGGCCGACAATCTGCTGGCGTCCGTCCGACAGGCTCTTTGTGAGCTTCACCACGCCGGAAAGTACGTTCGAATAACGGTCGACGGTCTGGGTGTCACCAATCAGTTCTGCGCCCGGTTCAACGGTGTGCTTCGATGAGGTCTTGGCGAGGCCCACCAGTTGATCGGGATCGAGCGCGCCGCAGACGCCATGGTGGCGCGCTTCGCATGATCGGCAAAGCACTGGAATGCCGGTGCTGTGAATATCCTGACGCACTGTCATCATGATCGTCCGAGGACCCAAATTGCCGGCAAGATAGCATCGGCGGCAGGAAAATCCTTGCGGCAGTTTGTCCACCGCGGACTTTGACCGAAATCAAGGCTACCGGCCAGTAATGTGGGCAACGTCGGGCCATGCAAAGTGGAGCGGATAGAGACGTGCGGCCAGAATTAGTTGCCAGACTTGGTGAGAACGTGCCGCGCTATACGAGCTACCCGACAGCGCCGCATTTCAATGCAAGCGTCGATGCTGCCGTTTGTCGGGGCTGGCTGCAGGCGCTCGACGAGGGCCACGAGATATCGCTCTATCTGCACATCCCGTACTGCGACAAGCTTTGCTGGTTCTGTGCCTGCCATACCAAGCAGACACGCCACTACGAACCGGTGACCACATATCTTCGCTCACTGCATGCCGAGATCGCCACCGTCGCCGGTCTTGTCGCAGGCAAGGGCCGCGTGCGTGCCGTCAATTTCGGCGGCGGTTCGCCAACGATGCTCAAACCGGAGGATCTGGTGGCGCTGGGAACCGCCCTGCGCAACAGCTTCACCTTTCTTCCCGGCGCCAAGATCAGCGTCGAAATCGAACCCAATGATATGGACGATGCCCGCCTCGACGCACTCGCCGAAATCGGCATGACCCGTGCGAGCCTCGGCGTCCAGGATTTTGACCCGAAGGTGCAAAAGGCAATTAACCGCGAGCAGAGCTTTTTGCAGACCAAAGCGGTAGTCGACGGCGTTCGTTCGCGCGGCGTCGAATCGATCAATCTGGACCTGCTCTACGGCTTGCCACACCAGACCAGGGAGAGTGTCTCCTCCACCGTCGCGCAGGCACTGACCCTGGAACCGGACCGGATAGCGCTTTTTGGCTACGCCCATGTGCCGTGGTTCAAGAAACATCAGACGATGATCGACGAGGCATGGCTGCCGGGTCCGGCAGAGCGGTTTGCTCAATCGCAACTTGCGGCGCGGGCGATCGTGGACCAGGGATACGAAGCAATCGGGCTCGACCATTTCGCCAAACCGGGCGATGCCCTCGCGCTTGCCGCCCGCGCCGGAACACTGCACCGGAACTTCCAGGGCTATACCGAGGATCGCTGCGAGACCTTGATCGGCCTTGGCCCGTCATCCATCAGCCAGTTTCGCCAGGGCTATGCACAGAACATGCCTTCGACCGCCGAGTATGGACGCATGGTTGCTGATGGCGGGCTGGCCGCTGTTCGGGGTATCGCGCTTTCCGACGACGACCGTGTTCGCGGCTGGATCATCGAGCGATTGATGTGTGACTTCGCCTTCTCGGCGATTGAGCTGGTGGAGCGCTTTGGCGAAGCCGGCCAAAGACTTCTCCTCAAGGCGAGTTCCACGGCTCTTCATGGTCCTGCGCGGCTGCTTGAACTTGATGGTGACCGCTTCGTCGTGCCGGCGGAAAGCCGGCCCTTTGTCAGAAGCATCGCGGCGAAGTTCGACAAATATTTCGAAACCGGTACAGCCAGGCATTCCGTAGCGGTCTGAACGATCGCCCGTTCAGAAATGCTCGCCGGCCTTGAATGGGCCAATGCGGGTGCCGGCCGCGATCAGATAGGCGGTCGACCAGCCAATCAGAAGAAATCCGTTCACGCCCTCTAGAGCCGCGAGGACGCGCCATGCGTGAGCGGGCACAATGTCGCCGTAGCCGACGGTCGAGAAGGTGATGGTGGAAAAGTACAGCGCGGTTTCGAAGTCAGGAAAGATATCGAGCAGCCGGTATAGTCCTGCCCAGAGCCACACCTCTGCGGTCATGATGGCAAAGAGCCCCATCACCACGCTGATCATCGCAACGATGCGGCTGCGGCGCCCGTGCATGCGAAACCGGGCGACCAGGTGACCCATCACATGTGTGACCACGATCAGACCAAAGGTGTGAACCAGGACCGTAAGGCTAATGACGACGGTGCCGATGAGCAGATTGAGGATCATCTTCGGAAGGTAGAGATTGCTGCGGTGCCTTCCTTGCTCGAAATCAAACCGGCAGGTTTCGCCTATGCGGTGCAGATTGTCGACCGGGTCAGGAACCGCTTCTCCCGCCCGTTATCCAGCGAGAACATGCCACCGCGACCCGGCACCACGTCGATGATGAGATCGGTATGTTTCCAAGCCTCGAATTGCGACGCACCGATGTAGAACGGCGCGTCGCCGATGTGGCCGAGCAGCACGTCCTGGTCGCCCACGATGAAGCCGATACGCGGATAGCACATCGGCGAAGAGCCGTCGCAGCAGCCGCCGGATTGATGAAACAGCACCGGACCGTGCTCGGCGACAATCTCGGCGATCAGTTCAAGGGCTGCCGGTGTCGCTGTGACCTTCGCTCGCATCATGTTTTCCGATTTCCAGCCTTTGGCGCGGCCCCCTCGCGGAGCCGCGCCTGTGGGTCAAAGCGGCGATCAGAAGAAGCCGAGCTTCTTCGGGCTGTAGCTGACCAGCATGTTTTTGGTCTGCTGGTAGTGGTCGAGCATCATCTTGTGCGTCTCGCGGCCGATGCCGGACTGCTTGTAGCCGCCGAAGGCCGCATGCGCGGGATAGGCGTGGTAGCAGTTGGTCCAGACGCGGCCCGCCTGGATCGCGCGGCCGAACCGGTAGGCGCGGTTGCTGTCGCGTGTCCAGATACCGGCGCCGAGGCCGTAGAGCGTATCGTTGGCTATGCTGAGCGCTTCGTCGTCGTCCTTGAAGGTCGTGACCGAGACCACCGGTCCGAAGATCTCTTCCTGGAAGATGCGCATCTTGTTGTGGCCCTTGAACACCGTCGGCTTCACGTAGTAGCCGCCGGCGAGATCGCCGGGCAGGACGTTGCGCTCGCCACCGGTCAGCAACTCGGCGCCTTCCTGGCGGCCGATGTCGATGTAGGCCAGGATCTTTTCCAACTGCTCGGATGATGCCTGGGCACCGATCATCGTTGCCGGGTCGAGCGGATCGCCCTGCACGATCGCCTCGACACGCTTCAGCGCACGTTCCATGAACCTGTCGTAGATCGATTCATGAATGAGCGCGCGGCTCGGGCAGGTGCAGACTTCGCCCTGATTCAGCGCGAACATGACGAAGCCTTCGATCGCCTTGTCGAAGAAATCGTCGTCTTCGGCGACAACGTCCTTGAAGAAGATGTTGGGCGACTTGCCGCCCAGTTCCAGGGTGACGGGGATCAGGTTCTGGCTGGCATACTGCATGATCAGCCGGCCGGTCGTGGTTTCTCCGGTGAAGGCGATTTTGGCAATGCGCGGCGACGACGCGAGCGGCTTACCGGCTTCGAGGCCGAAGCCGTTGACAATGTTGAGCACACCCCGCGGCAGCAGATCGCCGATAAGATCGGCCCACAGCAAGATGGCAGCCGGCGTCTGCTCGGCAGGCTTCAGCACGACGCAGTTTCCGGCGGCAAGCGCGGGAGCAAGCTTCCAGCAGGCCATCAGCAGCGGGAAGTTCCACGGGATGATCTGGCCAACCACCCCGAGCGGCTCATGGAAATGATAGGCAACGGTATCGTCGTCGATCTGCGAAAGGCTGCCTTCCTGGCCACGCAAGGCACCGGCGAAATAGCGGAAATGGTCGATGGCTAGAGGCAGGTCGGCGGCGGTCGTTTCGCGGATCGGCTTGCCGTTGTCCCAGGTTTCGGCAGATGCGAGGAGATCGAGGTTTTCCTCCATGCGATCGGCGATGCGATTGAGGATGAGTGAGCGCTCGGCCACGCTCCTGCGCCCCCAGGCGTCCTTGGCGGCATGGGCAGCGTCTAAAGCCGCCTCGATGTCCTGGGCATCCGAGCGACCCACCTCGCAGAGCAACTGACCATTCACCGGCGAGAAGTTTTCGAAATAACGGCCCGAACGCGGCTCGGCCCATTTGCCACCGATGAAATTGCCGTAGCGCTTGTCGAAGGGCGCCTTGACCGGGCGTGAGAATTCTACCTTGTTCATGTGTCTTCCTCCGCAAAGCTGGCGCCGCGGAATGCGACGCTTCGGGAAGACACTTGCGATCTCCCACCGCTATTGCCAATGCGCCGGGGACAGTGGGCGGGCGGGTGTGTCGCAGAATTGCGACAGTCACGCGACGTTTCAAAAGTCAGTGGGACCTGTGGACGTCCAGGCGGTTGAGTTTGCGGTGAAGCGTGGCGCGACTGATGCCGAGCGCATGGGCCGCGGCCGAGACATTTCCGTCTGCCCGCGCCAGCGCCCGCTGCAGAACGCCGCGCTCCGCCTCGGCGAGGACTTCGGGGCGGCTCTCGGCCCAACCGAGCAGATCGGCCGCAGGCATCGGCTTGTCGAGACACTGTTGCGTAATTCCAAGCGCCAGGCGAGCCGAACGGGTCGCGCCGACCACAAGGTCGTCCGCATCAACCGCGATCAACGCGCCGGAACCCTTGTCGGGCACCGGCGCCAGCAGAATGCGCGCCTTGGGGAATGCCATTTTGAAGTTCTCGGCCTCGATCCGACGCGCCGCGTCGACGACGGCCATGGAAATAAGCTTGGAGAAGACCTCGGTCAGATCAGCCCGGCAGGAAGACACGTCAAGGGCAGCCGCAAGGTCTCCACGGTAATCATAAATCGGAGCCGTGGTGCAGCTCAGCCCGGTGTTGCGCGTGTGAAAATGCTGATCACGGTGGATCGTCAGGACGCGCTGTTCCACCAGACAGGTGCCGATACCGTTGGTGCCCTCGCTCTCCTCGTTCCAGACGGACCCTGTCCATAACCCCCAGGAACGAAACGTCTCGTCGTCCACAGGCGCGCCGCGCCGTTCGACCGGCACGCCGTCGCGATCGGCGAGCAGGACGCAGCATCCAACGCCGCCCACCGCAAGATAGAGCCGGTCCAGGCTTGATTGAGCAACCCGGACGAGCGGCCCGATGCGTTGCCGGGCCTCTCCCAATTCCGCCTCTGTCAGATAGCGTGGGGGGCTGCAATCGGCCGGATCGAGCCGGTGCAGACTGGAAGACCGTCGCCAGGAAGCGACCAGCGCGGACTTCGCCGCCGCGTCCGAAGCGATCGCGGCCTGAACGCGGTCGGCGTGATGACCGGATAGATCCTCACCCATGCTTGTCCTCCCAGAACCCCAGCTCTCTTCCTGTCGGCTACTAAACCACGGCTGCTTCAAGGCAAGCTAACGCTGGTGTCCTGCCAAGTTCCGCTTTCGATCACCGCACTGTCAATTCGACAGAAGAACCAGACATCCGCTATGTTTTCCTGTCAGTCAGTGACGTTGGCCAATGGGTAGTCGTCCTCGCCTGTGCCCCCCACACACACACACTCTCTCTCTCTCTCTCTCTCTCTCTCTCTCTTCCAGGCAACTGTTCGGCTGATCCCCGCAAGCCTACCGGTATGAACTGGGCATTCATTGATCCATAGCAAAGACGGCTGACCATAATCAGCTGCGGGATCGTGCGGAACAATACGGGAAGCTTTCTGATTGTGGCCTCCAAAACCCAACAAATCAACGCTTTCGGCACATCCTCCGGGCCCACCAAATTATTACATATCAATATCGGCTCATCGTCCACGGGTGGCCATCGACAGCCGTTCGTTGACAGCGTACGAGCGAACGCCGATGTCGGCGATACCGAAACAGTTCAGGTGCGCGGAATGTTTCTCGGTATACGCTTGCGCGTGCTCGACGCTGTCGAACAAATAGACCCGCCCGCAACATCTCGATCGGGCGCCTCGGTCCACACTTCCAGATCAGCCCGGGCTCATTGATTCTCTGACGGCTGGTTGAAGGCGACAGTATGCTTGCATTCAGCTCAAGGCGTGGCCGGCCAATCCATAGACCCAAGGCCCATTGTCTTGCCGGTTCAGGAAGCGGCGCCCTTTGGACATGGTCGTAACGGTCTCGGCAATGCCGAGGCCGCTCTGCTGGAGAAACGCGGCAAACACGCCATCCTTCTCGCGGGTGTCGACGCGGGCGAATCGTCCTGCCAGTTCCTTCAGATGCAGGGCTGTAAGATGGACCGCGTCGAGATCGTTTCGCGCGACCATGGGGCCGATCACGTGACCACGACCGAACTCGCGACACATGGAATAGCCGACGATTTCGCCGCCGCGGCTCAAAGTGCAGATTGAGGCATCCACTGCGAGCAACGCGAGCAGCCTCTCGCGGTTTATCCCTAACGCGCGCGTATCCAGCGGCGTGATGTCCTTAAGCCTGTCGCTCGACAGCGCCTGCAATTCACCGTTCAAGGCCGGCATAGCCGGGAGTGTTTGTGGGACCTCCCCCTGGCGCTGATATACGATCGCCTCGGTCGTGAAGCCGAGTGAAACGTAGAGGGGGTAGGCAGCATGGGTCGCGTTGAGCGCCAAATTGCGATCGCCGCACTGCTCAAGGACTAGGTCCATGAGCCATCGGCCGCCTCCTTGCGCTTGTGTGCGTGGCGTTGTGATCACCAGGCCAATGGTGGCAAAGTCGTCCCCGTGGGGAAACCACATCGCGCTCCCGAAAACGCGTCCAATACCATCAACGGCAACAATGCCGCGTCCGGCACGGCGCAGAAAGTCCCAATCCTTCGGCCGGTGAGGCCAGCGGACTGAGATCGACAGCGCGTGCAGCAGCTTGACGTCGACATCATCAATGTCCCGCGCGACCAGTTCGAAGGATTTCAGGCGTACTGATCTCTGCATCTCAATCGATCCGCTCCTTCAACGAATGCGCAAGGCACGCGGTGTTGATCCTGTCATCGATCGCCATGTCGCGACATACCTCTTTTGCCGCAGCATTATACGGGAAAGCCAGCAGGTTTCGCTGGTTCGAGGTGCTTTTTCGCAATCTTCGGCCAAAGCACGACGCAATTCGGCAGGGAACACTGCTGCCTGCGGATAGGCTGGTTGCACCCGGTGATAGTGTGCAAGCAGAGCGGACCGCCATGAACGTGGAAGAAATCCTCGCGACCCTGGTTGCATTTCCCTCTGTTGTGGGCACGCCAAACGGCGCGATCGTCGATTGGATCCGCGACTACTGTCAGGCGGCCCGAGCCGAGGTGACGGTCCTCCCCGGCCCCGAGGGTGACCGGTCCAACCTTTTCCTCACGATCGGCCCGCGCCAGGGTCGGGGCTACATCATCTCCGGGCATATGGATGTCGTCCCGGCCAGCGAGCCGGAATGGAGCTCGGACCCCTTCGTTCTGCGCCGCGAGGGCGGCAGGCTTTACGGCCGCGGCACCTCCGACATGAAGGGCTTCCTCGCCTGCGCATTGGCGGCGCTCCCAGGACTTGCGGCGATGAACCTGCGGCAGCCAGTTCATCTCGCATTCTCATATGACGAAGAGGCTGGGTGCCGTGGTGTGCCGCATCTCCTAGCCGCGTTGCCGAGCTTATGCGAGAGGCCGCTTGGCGCGATTGTCGGCGAGCCGAGCCGGATGCAGCCCGTGCGCGCGCACAAGGGGAAGGCTGCCGCGCGGCTCGAGGTGATCGGGCGATCCGGCCATTCCTCACGCCCCGATCTCGGACTCAACGCCGTGCACGCCATGGCCGGCGTCATCGCGCACGCCGTGGCCTACGGCCAATCCCTCGCCGACGGGCCGCTCGATCAAAATTTCGAGCCCCCGTATTCTTCCTTGCAGGTGGGCGTCATCGCCGGTGGACAGGCGGTCAACATCATCGCTGGCCACTGCACAGCCGATATCGAGGCGCGCGCCGTGCCCGGCGTTTCTCCAGCCTCCCTGCTTGAGCCGGTCAAGGCCCGGCTTTTCGCTCTGCGAGACAGCGGCTTCGATGTGGCGTGGCATGAGTTGAGCACCTATCCCGCCCTTGCGCCCGGCAAC
The DNA here is from genome assembly GCF_040320865.1 of Mesorhizobium sp. M0598. NCBI lineage: Bacteria > Pseudomonadati > Pseudomonadota > Alphaproteobacteria > Hyphomicrobiales > Phyllobacteriaceae > Mesorhizobium > Mesorhizobium sp. M0598. Next base: position 41,113 of record NZ_JAMYQL010000017.1, read on the forward strand.
GGGAGCGAGCTAGCGGCCGTTCTGACGGAGCTGACGGGGCAGGAGCCGCTGACAGCTGTGAGTTACGGCACGGAGGCCGGACTTTATCAGCAGGCCGGCATCGATGCGGTCGTTTGCGGACCCGGCGACATCGACCGTGCCCATCGTCCCGACGAATATATCGAGATTGGTGAACTCGCCGCTTGCCGGAAGATGATCGAGGGGCTCGGCGCGCGTCTTGCGGCCTGAAGGAAGGGCGGTCACCATGGCGTTTCTTTTCAATTCCGATGCGGCGCGTGCTGCGGTCTTCCGCGAGATCTTTGCGCGCCAGCTCCCAGATCTGGAATTCGTCCATTCCGGGGACGAGATGGAGCCGGAGAAGGTGCGCTATCTCATCACCTGGACGGTGCCGGACGAGATCTCGCGCTACCGCAATCTGGAAGTGCTGTTTTGCATCGGCGCGGGCGTCGACCAGTTCAAGCAGGACGTGGTGCCAAGCCATGTGAAGCTTGTGCGCATGGTCGAGGACGGCATCATACGCATGATGCAGGAATACGTCGCGCTCGGCGTGTTGACTCTCCACCGCGAGATGCCCGCCTATCTTGAGCAGCAGAAAAGATGCCTCTGGCAACCGATTGCCGCTCGACAGGCGGCCGAACGCCGGGTTGGCTTCCTCGGCCTTGGCATGCTGGCCCAGGCGGCTATCGAGCGCTTGAAGCCCTTCCAGTTTCCGCTTGCCGGGTGGGGCCGCAGCGAAAAGCGGATAGAGGACGTCGCCTGTTTTCACGGCACGGACCAACTCGCGGGCTTTTTGAAGCAAACGGATATTCTCGTCTGCCTGCTTCCGCTCACGGAACAAACGCACGGCATGCTCGATGCAGAGTTCTTCGACTTACTGCCCGTCGGGGCGCAGCTGCTGCATGTCGGCAGGGGTCCGCAACTGGACCAGGCCGCGCTGATCAACGCGCTCGACACCGGTCACGTATTTGCGGCGATGCTTGATGTCACCGATCCAGAACCGCTCCCGGAAGACCATCCGCTGTGGTCGCATCCGAAGGTGATGATAACGCCGCACATCGCCTCGGTGACGCAACCGCATACGGCGGCACAATCCGTCGTTGACAACATCCGGCGCCACCGCGCCGGAGAAGAACTGATCGGCCTCGTCGATCGGACACTCGGCTACTAACCAGGAAACATCACATGTCACTTCTGATCACGATCGACACAGTTCCAGACTTCGCGCCGAAGGAGGCACTACCGGCTCCGGAGCGGCTCATTTCCGGCAATCCATCCTTCAAGACCTGGGCGCAGGATGCCTCGAAGGGAGAAAAGGTGCTCACCGGTGTCTGGGAGGCGACGCCCGGCGAGACGCATTCGATCAAGGGCACGATCTACGAGTTCTGCCACATCGTTTCGGGTCTCGTCGAAATCGAGGAGAAGGGCGGTGAGACCAAGACCTACCGCGCCGGCGACAGTTTCGTGATGAAGCCTGGTTTCGTCGGCGTCTGGCGCACTATCGAGACCGTGCGCAAAATCTACGTCTGCGTTTATGACTGAGTTCAGTGCTCAAGGTCCGGCCGAATAGCGCGCGGCGGTTCCAGAACAATCGGCTTTCCAGGTTCCGCCTGACGCGATTCGACGCCGTCGGAGAGCTCAACCTCGACGGAAAATGCGGCGGGCGGTCGACTACTGTTCCGGTGACGCCAGTGCGAATGAGGACCTCCATCAATGAAGACCTACAAGATAGCGCTGATCCCCGGCGACGGCATCGGCAAGGACGTGACGCAGGCGGCATGGCAGGTGCTGCAGGCGGCGGCTAAGCAGGGCGGTTTCGCCCTTGATGACACAAGATTCCCGTGGTCGTGCGCCTACTACCTGGAGACCGGTGCAATGATGCCGTCAGACGGCATCGAGACACTTCGAAAATTCGATGCGATCTATCTCGGCGCTGTGGGCTGGTCCGCGGAAGTGCCCGACTCAGTATCGCTTCACGGACTGCTCCTGCCGATCCGGAAAGGGTTCTCGCAGTACGCCAACATACGACCGCACCGGCTGTTGCCGGGCGTTCAGGGGCCCCTCCGCTCCGATGGTTTCGATATCCTGTGCATCCGCGAGAATACGGAAGGCGAATATTCCGGCGCCGGTGGGCGCGTTCATTCCGGCACGGCCGATGAGGTCGCGGTAGAGACCGCGATTTTCACGCGTACGGGTGTCGAACGGATCATCCGTTTCGGTTTCGAACAGGCGCGGGCGCGTCGCAGGAAGCTCGCATCTGTCACCAAATCCAACGCGCAAAAACACTCCATGGTTTTCTGGGATGAGGTCACGCGCGAGGTGGCGAAAGACTATGCCGATGTGGAGGTCTCGCACTACCACATCGACGCCATTGCCGCCCGTATGGTCCTGGCGCCGGAAAGCCTCGACGTAATCGTCGCATCGAACCTTTTCGGCGACATCCTCACGGATATTGGAGCGGCAATTCAGGGCGGGCTGGGTTACGCCGCCTCCGCCAATATCAATCCCGATCGCAGCGCGCCTTCCATGTTCGAGCCGGTCCATGGTTCGGCGCCCGACATCGCGCATCTCGGTGTCGCCAATCCGATCGCCGCGATCTGGTCCGGTGCGATGATGCTCGAGCATCTGGGTGAGGGGCAGACTGCGGCCGAAGTGATGTCGGCAATCGAGTCCGCAACCGCGCGAGGGATTGGCACGATCGCAGGCAAGGACAGGACTGAAACAATCACGCAGGCCGTGCTGGCAGGATTGATCTGAAAAAGCAGAGGAAAGACCATGAATGCGATGACGAAGATTGGCATGTTCAACGATTCCGACCTTTTCCGCCAGCAGGCGCTGATTGGCGGTGTCTGGCGGGATGGCGAAACGAAGGGCGTGGTCGATGTCATTGACCCTGCCAGCCAAAGTGTTCTCGGCACCGTTCCCGCAATGGGGGAGAACGAGACGAGAGCCGCAATCGGCGCCGCGGCTGAGGCCTTCAAAAGCTGGAAGAAGAAGACCCATGCCGAGCGTGCAGGACTTCTGGAGCGCTGGCACGACCTCATTCGTCAGCACGAACAGGATCTCGCGCTCCTGCTTACGCTGGAACAGGGCAAGCCGCTTGCCGAGGCGGTGGCGGAAATCCGCTACGGCGCATCTTTTGTGAAATGGTTTGCGGAGGAGGCGCGCCGGATCGGTGGCTCGACCATTCCGTCACCCACGGCCGATCGCCGCATTCTGGTGCTGAAAGAACCCGTCGGCGTCTGCGCCATCATCACGCCGTGGAATTTCCCCAATGCGATGATCGCACGCAAAGTAGCACCGGCGCTGGCCGCAGGTTGTACGGTTGTCATCAAGCCGTCGGAATTGACGCCATTCTCGGCGCTGGCGCTCGGCGTTCTGGCGGAACGGGCAGGTATCCCTGCAGGCGTGATCAACATTGTGACGGGCATGCCCATCGAAATCGGCAACGAACTGATGGCCAATCAGACGGTGCGCAAGATCTCGTTCACCGGTTCGACCCGCGTCGGTGCGCTACTCATGCGTGGCGCGGCCGATAGCATCAAGCGGCTGAGCCTGGAGCTTGGCGGCAACGCACCCTTTATCGTCTTTGACGACGCCGATCTGGATAAGGCAGTTGAAGGGGTGATCGCATCCAAGTTCCGCAATGGCGGTCAAACCTGCGTCTGCGCGAACCGGATTCTCGTGCAGGAAGGCGTTTACGATGCTTTCGCCGAAAAGCTGAGCCAGCGCGTCACGCGGATGAAGGTTGGCGCAGGGACCGACGAGGGCACTGAGATCGGCCCGATGATCAACGCGGCCGCGATCGACAAGATCGAGCGTCACATCGCGGATGCACGGGCGAAAGGTGCGCAGATCATCGCCCAAAGCGAGACGATGCCGGAGGGTAAGCAATATGCACGGCCCGTCGTGCTGGGAGAAGCTACTACGGGGATGCTCCTGGCATCGGAAGAGACGTTCGGTCCGGTGGCGCCGCTTTTTCGCTTCGAGACGGAGGAAGAGGCCATCGCCATTGCGAACGGTACGCCGTTCGGCCTTGCCGCCTACTTCTACACCGACAACCTCAAGCGCTCATGGCGTGTTGCCGAGGCGCTGGAGTTCGGTATGGTCGGGCTCAACACAGGCATGATCTCGACCGAGGTTGCGCCTTTCGGCGGTGTCAAGCAGTCGGGAGTGGGGCGCGAAGGATCGCAGCTCGGCATCGAGGAATATCTCGAGGTCAAGGCGCTTCATGTTGGCGGGCTTAACTAGTTATCTTGCACGCAGGTGGAAACACTTGCAGCCCTAAAGCGTTGGAACCACAAGAAAGGGGCGGTGAAAACCGCCCCTTTCTCTATTGCGACCAGTGAGCATTAACGTTTTGGGAGCGCCTCAGTCTGGTGTGACTGCGCCAGCAAACAGACGTTCAGGCGAATTCCCGAACGGGCTCCAGTCCGACGGCGCCGGCCAGACCGCCGATATCCTTGATTTCGGTATATTCGTAGAAGGGGTTCGCAGGCTCGTGGCCGCGGTTCACCCAGACCTTGCTCTTGATACCGAGATCATAGGCGGTCATGAGATCGTAGCGAAATGAGGACGACACGTGCGTAATGTCCTCCGGGCCGCAGCCTAGTTTGTCGAACATATATTCGAAGCCCTTCATCTGCGGCTTGTAGGCGCCCGTCTCTTCGGCCGTGATGACCATGTGAAAGGGCGCGCCGAGTTTCTCCACGTTCGACATGATCAGGCTCTTCATGGAGTTCGACAGGATCACCAGCGGAATCTCCTTGGCCACCTTGGCCAGGCCCACCGGGACATCCGGGTGCGGACCCCATGTCGGCAATTCCGCATAGATGCGCTGGGCATCCTCGGGCCGGAATGCGACGCCGTTGCGCTTGCAGGTCCGTTCCACGGCACTGTGCACGACCTCGACATAGGGCTTCCAGGCGCCAAGGACCTCATCGAGGCGACAGGCCGAGAAATCCTTGATGAACTGCGCCATCCCAGCTGGGGAGAGCTGCGCGCCGTATATGCGTCTCGCCGCGCCGGCCATGTCGAAGTTGGTCAGCGTGCCATAGCAGTCGAAGGTGATGTATTTCGGTCTGAACTGGGTCATGGGCGTCGATCCTTCCGATCCTGTCGGCACTGCGTGCCTTTTACAGCAAGGATCATAATGAGGACCGGAGAAGGCTAGTCGCCGCATTCGATGCGCCCTGAAGCAGATTGTTTTGTATTGGGTGAGAGCTTTGGCAGAGAGTTGCGCCTGAGTTCGTTTCGGGCTTCGGCGGGAGCGCGATCCTTCAGCCGTGCGTCGGCATAAAATGCGGCGCCGGCGGCAAAGCAAAGTCAAAACGCCTATCGCTCAGGTTCTGGTCGGGAAGAACTGCTGTCCGCAGCAGCCTATCTTGGGCCTAGAGAATTCAGGCCCGGAATGAACCATGACCGCGCAGCAGATCACGCTGGAAAACGAGCTGAAGGACGAAACCACACCACACCGGACTTAATGCTCTCGTAAGTCAGGCACTGCGCTGAATCGGAGGAAGAAATGCTGGCAAACTCACTGATCGAACTCGATCGCGCACATCTGGTTCACCCGTTTTCATGCTATCGGGGCCACGAGGACACGGGCGTGCGGGTGCTCAAATCCGCCAAAGGCGCAACCGTGACCGATGCAAGCGGGAAAACCCTGCTGGACGGATTCGCCGGTCTATGGTGTGTCAACATCGGATACGGCCAGGAAAGCGTCGTTGAAGCAGCCGCAAAGCAGCTAAGGGAGCTTCCCTATGCGACGGGATATTTCGGGCTGGGATCCGAGCCTGCCATTCGCCTTGCCGCCAGGCTTGCCGAACTGGCGCCCGGCGATTTGAACCATGTCTATTTCACGCTTGGCGGCTCCGACGCAGTCGACAGTACGATCCGCTTTATTCGCTATTACTACCATGCCAAGGGTACGCCGCAAAAAGACCAGTTCATCTCGGTTGAGTATGGCTACCATGGATCCTCGACGGCAGGGTCAGGTCTGACAGCGATCGCGGCTTTCCATGCTGGTTTCGGTGTGCCATACGACTGGCAGCACAAGATTCCCTCGCACTACGCCTATCGCAATCCGGTCGGTTCTGACCCGCAGTCGATCATCGATGCATCGGTCGCGGCCCTGCGGGCCAAAATCGCGGAACTCGGCGCCGGCCGGGTTGCAGCTTTCTACGCCGAACCCATCCAGGGTTCGGGCGGTGTCCTCGTTCCACCGACAGGTTGGCTGAAGGCTCTGCACGCCGTGTGCAAGGAACACGACATTCTGTTCGTTGCCGACGAAGTTATCACTGCCTTTGGCCGTACCGGCCCGCTCTTCGCGTGTGAGGAAGACGACGTCGTGCCGGATTTCATAACCACAGCGAAGGGACTGACCTCGGGCTACGTGCCGATGGGCGCCGTCTTCATGTCGGACCACGTGTACAATACGATCGCGGACGGAGCCGGCAAAGCGGCCGTCGGCCATGGCTATACTTATTCGGCCCATCCCGTGAGCGCGGCAGTTGGGCTCGAATGCCTGCGTCTCTATGAAGATGGCTTGCTCGAGAATGGGCGCAAGGCCGGGAAGCGCCTGATGCAAGGCCTTCGCTCGCTCGCCGACCACCCGCTGGTTGGCGACATCCGCGGTCGCGGTATGCTGGCAGCAATCGAGTTGGTCACCGACAAGGAGCGCAAAACGCCGCTGCCGGCGGCGGCCGATCCGGGGCGCCGCATCTTCGAGCGCGCGTGGGCGAACGGCCTTGTCATCCGCGCCTTCAACAGCGGCATCCTCGGCTTTGCGCCGCCGCTCTGCTGCACCGAGGACGATATTGATGGAATCCTCGAACGTACCCGAATGACGCTGGATCAAACGCTCGAAGACAAGGACGTGCGGTCAGCGATGCAGGGATGATCATTGGCATCGCCGAAGCGACCTCGGTCAATGCGGTAGACGCCTAATGCATGTCGCGAAAAAGTGTGCAGCGGTTTTGCGATAACGACATGCATCAAAACAAGAACCTAAAGCGCGTCGCATGAGGCCGGTCGAACGCGACGCGCTTTAGCGGCCCCGAAACAAATCCTCAGGTGATGCCGCCGTCTGCCAAGTGCCAAGCATTTGCCGGTATGTGGAATCGCATGCCGTTGCACAAGCGCAGCGAAAACAGCAAGAGGGAATGCTGGCGCGCGGCTCTCCAGGTCCAAGACTGCGGAGCAGCTTCATTTGTCGAAAATGATGTCGAGAGGCAAATGGGATTTCACGATCGGTGACTTCAGCACGACGAAGCTGAAATATTTGTCGATTCCGATATCCAATTCGATCATCCGCTCCATGATTGTCTGGTACTCGCTGATGCCCGCTGTGACAAACTTCACAAGATAGTCGTAGCCGCCTGAAACCAGATGGCATTCGATGACAGAATCGACTTTCTGAATAGCGGTGAGAAATCTCGCGAAGTCGTTCTGTTGATGGTGCTTGAGCGTGACTTCGGTGAAGATCGTTAGAGTCTGTCCGAGCTTGGACACATCGATCTGGGCGGAATAGCCGGTGATGAAGCCTTCCGCCTGAAGCTTCTTCACCCGCATCAGGCAAGGGCTCGGCGAAAGGTTGACCAGGTCGGCAAGCTCGACATTCGTGACCCGCCCGTTCTTTTGCAGTTGGGATAAGATCTTGATGTCGATCCTGTCGAGCTTCATTGGAAACCTGTCACAGGTTCGAACCGCGGATCGCCCGACAGACGGCGTCCGTCACCTCCTGCGTGGTCGCTGTCCCTCCTACGTCCGGCGTCAGCACGCCTTCACTCGTCACCGCTTCCACAGCGCTCATCAACCGCACCGCCGCTGCGCTCTCGCCCAGATGTTCGAGCATCTGGGCAGCGGTCCAGAAGGTGGCGACCGGGTTGGCAATACCTTTGCCGGCGATGTCGAATGCCGAGCCGTGAATTGGCTCGAACATCGAGGGATAGCGCCGCTCGGGATCAATGTTGGCGGTCGGTGCAACGCCGAGACTGCCCGCGAGCGCGCCTGCAAGGTCCGACAATATGTCGGCGTGAAGATTGGTGGCGACGATCGTATCGAGGCTCCGAGGTTTCAACGTCATACGCACTGTCATAGCATCGACTAGCATCTTGTCCCACGCGACGTCCGGGAATTCCTGCGCCACCTCGGCTGCGATTTCGTCCCACATTACCATGCCGTGGCGCTGCGCGTTGGATTTCGTAACAACTGTCAGGAGCTTTCGCGGCCGTGACTGCGCCAGCCGGAATGCATATCGCATGATGCGGGTGACGCCGACGCGCGTGAAGATCGCGACCTCGGTTCCGACTTCCTCGGGGAGTCCGCGATGGGCGCGGCCGCCGTGGCCCGAATACTCGCCCTCGGAATTCTCCCGTACGATCACCCAATCCAGATCGCCAGGGCCAACGCCCGCCAGCGGCGAAACAATCCCGGGCAATATCCTGGTCGGCCGCACGTTGGCGTACTGATCAAAGCCTTGGCAGATCGGCAGCCGGAGGCCCCAGAGCGTGATGTCGTCAGGCAGATCGGGGGCGCCCACCGCGCCAAAGAAGATGGCGTCGAAGCGCTTCAGTTGCGCCACCCCATCTTCGGGCATCATCCGACCATGGACCTTGTAATAGTCTGAGCCCCAGTCGAAGTGCTGGAGGCGCAGCTTGAAGTCGCCGCAGCGCTGCTGCAGCGCCTCAAGCGCCTGGAGACCTGCGGCAATCACCTCTGGGCCGATCCCGTCGGCCGGAATGGCGGCAATCTCATATTCGCGCATCGTCACTTCCCTGTTTTTTGGTGCTGGCCGCCTGGTGACCTCAATCTCGTGTGCGATCGATTGTATGTTGGCAAGACGGTCTTCTCAGAATTCAGCGACCTTGCCCCACGCAGCAGTCTTCAGGCGCTCGGGCCTATAAGGACGCGGATCGACGATAGGCTCGCTGCCTGTAATGATGTCGGCGATCATATGCCCCGCGCCTGGGCCGATCCCGAAGCCGTGACCGCTGAATCCCGCCGCCAGGATGAAGCCCGGAATCCCCTCCACTTCGCCGACTGCGGGAATGCCATCGGGTGTACTGTCGATATAACCCGCCCACACATCGGAGATCGCGACGCGTTGGAGTTCGGGGATCAATTCGCAGGCTCTTCGATATGTCAGCCGAATCTGTCCCATGTCGGGCTTCGGGTCGAGAATGCGGTTCCGTTCCATTGGCGTGATCTCGTCGAGGGCCCATTTGCGCAGGCTTTCATGGCCTTGACGCCAGCCCTCTAAGGCGCCCGGGGCGATATTGCGCCAGCGGCGGGCGAACATAGGTACAAACTCGCGGCTGAACCTGAACTGCTGCGGCGTTGGATCGACACGCGCCCGCCCGCTGATCGCCAGCGCGTATCCACCGTTGCTGCGCCGCGTCAGAGAGACGCGCGTGGTATGCAGGGCATCCGTCAGGCTGTTTGCGCCGGGTGCCACGGCCAGAATGGACGAACGCACGGCAGCTTGCGGGAAACGAACACCGAGCTGGTTGCAGAAGGAAGAAGCCCACGCGCCCCCGGCCATGACAACAGTCTTTGTATGGATGGTGCCCGCTTCGGTCACCACAGCGCTCACCCGGCCGGCGCTCAATTCCAGCCCGCGCGCCGCGCAATGCTGATGTACGGTGCCGCCCGCCGCCATGATGCCGCGCGCCGCAACCGGCACTGCCTTGGAAGGATCCGCCGTTCCGTCAGTTGGCGAGAACACGCCACCTTTCCATTTGCGGCCCGTCGCTTTGCCCCGTTCGGTGGCTTCTTCCGCGCTCAGCATGTGCGTGGTGATCCCGACCGTTCTCGCAAAATCGCGCCACTTCGCCCAGCCTGCCAGCTCATTTTCGTCTTGTGAGAGATAGAGGAGCCCGCAGCGGCGAAATCCAGTATCCTCACCAGTCTCCTGTGCCACCTTCTCCCAGAGATCGAGGCTCTTGGTTGCCATTGGCAACTCGCGCGCATCGCGGTTCTGCTGGCGGCACCAGCCCCAGTTTCGGCTGGACTGCTCGGCGGCGATACGCCCCTTCTCGACCAGGGCGACCTTGAGGCCGCGGCGCGCCAGATAATATGCGCTGAACACGCCCACCACGCCGCCGCCGATGACGACGACTTCCGCCTCGCGAGGGAGGGAAGGGCTGCAGTCGATGTGCATGAGCGGCGCGGGCATGGATGGGACTCCGGTAATTTGAAGCATCCTAACCTGCCGCCCGCAAATGCAGGCTGCGGAGTTTGTGCCTGGACGGAATTTCCTGCGTTTAGCAGCCTCCAGGACAGGCAATTATTGTGCGAAAAGCTCGCTGCGAGCCAAGCAGGAGTACACTTCATGCAGTCGCGTCATCTGCGGTATGGGCGGCACACGGCGCAGTTGTCGACCTTGATCGGCAGCGCCTTGGCCGACATTGTGATGGGCCGCACGGTCACCAATCCGCTCGGCGGCATGACCTGCACATGTGCCGATGTACACCGGAAAGCCTTGGTCCTATCCCTCTTGGGCGCGTATTGCCGGATGAAGGATATGGTTGCCTGATCCCGGTTTCCGCGCCGAAACGGGAACAGAGTGAAATGCCGAACTGGATGTTCTTTTCAGAAGTTCCTGCCGCGCGAGGGCCAAGTTTCGAAGACTCTGCGGAAACAGAACAGTCAAACTGGCGGGAAGAACGGAGCAACCCTTCCTTATGGTAGGCAGGCTCCAGAGGACATCCGACAGGCAGGGCTTGCCCCTTCGGAGAGTTCTCCAAGAAAAAAGGGAACAGAGTCCGGTACACGGACCGGATTTCATAAGGGAACCGCCAGGATGAGCAGAACCCGTCTCTCGCAGACTCAGCGCGCGAAGCGCCGAGAAGGCCAGACTGCGGCCGCTACGGTCAGGCGCTTCTGCTCAAAGGGCGATGAAGCGGTCCGCAACAGGGTGGACGCGCTCGGTTGAAAGGGGAGGTGATCTCGATGGTCGCAAGCATCCAGGCTGTAGCCCCCCACGATGTGGCGCTTTCGGTGCGCGACCTCACGGTGAATTTGCCGCAAGGCATGGAACGGACCCATGCTGTCAAGGACATTTCCTTCGATCTGAAACGCGGCCAGATACTCTGCATCATAGGCGAGTCCGGATCGGGTAAGTCGGTCACGGCGAACGCGATCATGGGGCTACTGCCCAAGGTGATCCGCCTCTCATCGGGAATAATCCAGCTGGAGGGGATGAACATCATCGGCATGTCGCCCGACAAGCTGCGCAACCTGCGTGGACGGGTCGTGTCGATGATCTTTCAGGACCCGCTCTCGGCGCTCAATCCCCTGATGACGGTGGGCGCGCAGATTGACGAGGTCATGGCCGCGCATGGCTTCGGCACGCCACAAACCTGTCGAAACCGCGCTATCGAGCTGCTCACTGAAGTAGGCCTGCCAGATCCCGAACTCATGTATCACCAGTACCCTTTCCGGCTTTCGGGCGGGCAGCGGCAGCGCGTCATGATCGCCATGGCGTTGGCGCTCGAGCCGACGGTGCTGATTGCGGATGAACCAACCACCGCGCTCGACGTCACCACCCAGGCTCAGATCCTGCAACTGATCCGTGACATTCAGCGGCGGAAGGGCATGAGCGTGATGTTCATCACCCACGATTTCGGCGTGGTGGCCGAGATCGCCGACAGCGTCGTGGTGATGGAAAAGGGCAATGTCGTCGAACAGGGCAGCGCCGAACAGGTGCTGAAGTCGCCCAAGCACCCTTATACCCAGCGCCTGATTGCTGCCGTACCGCATTTGACCGGCGAAGATCGCCCTCGTCCGGAGGCTGCCAGCAAGGAGCCGATCCTGAAGGTTGAGGGTCTGGTGAAGACCTATCGCGGCGGCAGCGCGCTGTTCGGCGCGCAACGAGTTGTGACAGCGGTCAACGAGGTTTCGTTCGAACTGGCGCCCGGCCGCACGCTTGGGGTCGTAGGCGAGAGCGGTTCGGGGAAATCGTCGCTGGGCCGGCTGCTGATCAAGCTGCTGGACAATGACGGCGGCGGGATCTTGTTCGAGGGCTGTGACATAGCCAAGCTTTCCGAAGCGAAGTTCCGCCCGCTTCGACCGCGGATCCAGATGATCTTCCAGGATCCCTTCGCTTCTCTGAACCCACGCTCGACGGTCGGTCACATCATGACGGTGGGCCCGATGGCGCACGGGATGCCTTATGTCCAAGCGCGCGATGAAGCGCGTGCGCTTCTGGCCCATGTCGGTCTCGATGCCGGCGCTTTTGGCCGCTACCCGCACGAGTTCTCGGGTGGGCAACGCCAGCGCATCGGCATCGCTCGTGCGCTGATGTTCAAGCCGAAGCTGTTGATTGCCGACGAGGCGGTCTCCGCACTCGACGTGTCGATCCAGGCGCAGATCCTGCAGCTTCTGGACCAGATCCAGCGCGAGACGGGCGTGTCGATGGTCTTCATCACGCACGACCTGCGCGTCGCCAGCCAGATCTGCGACGAAATCGCGGTGATGCAGAAGGGCCGGATCGTCGAGCGCGGACCGCCCTCGCAAATATTCCTGAACCCGCAAGCAGCCTACACGCGCCAACTGGTAGCGGCAATTCCAGGAGAGCGGCCGGGCAATGCCCGTCCAGTAGCAGCAAACGCATAAGAAATAACAAGAGAGGAACTACCATGACGAAAAATTCATCGACTACGTCCAACTACTCGAGGCGCGAAGCGCTGCGACTGATGGCGATAGGTGGGGCTGCAGGCCTCATCGCGCCCAATCTGTTGGGCAAGCCCGCCTTCGCCAAGACCCCTCCTGCAGGCCCGGCCGGTCGCGTCATCGTCGGCCTCTCCCAAGAGCCGACCGTGTTCAATCCGCTGATGGCGCATATCGAAGTCGATGACGCGGTCCATTTCTCGGTTTTCGACGCGCTGGTCCGCATGGATCCCCAAGGTGGTCTACATCCAAACCTCGCAGCCGAGGTGCCAAGCCAAAAGAACGGCGGCATTTCGGAGGACGGTCTCAACTGGCGCATCCGGTTGCGTGACAATGCCCGCTGGCACGATGGTGAGCCCTTCACGGCCGAGGACGTGAAATTCACCCTTGAACTCATCACGAACCCGAAGTTTCGCGCTTGGCGCACGAGCGGCCATTCGCTCGTGCAGGACATCACAGTGGTTTCGCCAACCGAGATCACATGGCGGATGAAGGAGGCTTTTGCGCCCTATCTTTCGTTCTTGGCCGAAACGTTCATCGTGCCCAAGCACATTCTGGAGAAAGAGGCCGATCCGAATACAGCCGCCTTCAACCAGGCGCCGGTCGGCACCGGCGCATTCAAATGGAGCCAGCGCGTCGCAGGTGATCACATCGAGCTCGTCGCCAATCCTGAGTACGCGGGCGAAGGCCCCTATGTCGAGCAGCTCATCTTCAAATACATCCCCGACATGACGGTGCTCTACACGCAATTCAAGAGCGGCGACGTGGACCTGGTCGATCAGTCGTACATCACCGCCGACCATTATACTGAAGCCCGCGAACTAGCAGACCGCGTGGTGACACTTGAGACCGGGTCATCCCTGGAGTCGATCTACCTCAATTTGGGCCGCCCGCAGTTCAAGGAGTTGGCAGTGCGCCAGGCGCTCTACGCCGCCTTGGATAGGAAAGCGATCGTCGACACGATCTATTACGGCGTGGGCACTCTCACCGAGACCTTCATGCCGAAGGAGTCCTACTACTACGACCCGAACCTGCCGGTTCAGGAGTTCAATCTGGACCGGGCGCGCCAAATCCTTGATGAGGCCGGCTGGGCGCCGGGGCCGGATGGAATCCGCGCCAAGGATGGGGTGCGACTGTCCTTCTCCAACTCGACAACTTCCGGCAACAACCTCCGCGAGCAGACGCAGCAGTTCCTGCAGCAGACGTTTGCCGAGATCGGCGTCGAGATGACGATCTCGAATTTGCCGGCTGCAGTTATGTGGGGCGAGTTCTGGCTGAAGTCGCAATTCGACACCGCCATGGTGGGCGTCACCTATCTGATTGCCGCGGACCCCGACGCCACAAACCGGCTCCATACGAAGGCAATCGCCGCTCAAGGCGGACACGGTTCGAACACCGGGCAATATTCCAACCCTGAGGTCGATGCCCTGCTCGAAAAGGGCGCTCGCAGCTTCGATCCGGAAGAACGACGCGGGATCTATAATCGCGTGCAGGAAGTGGTGCGCCATGATCTGCCCTTCCTGCCGCTGTTCGCGTACACAATCGTCCTCGGGCGCAAGAAGGGGTTGGACGGCTTCGAGCCCAACGCCAACACCCGCACCGCGTCGTGGGATGCCGCAGCCTGGCAGTGGAAGGCCTAATCCACGCAGTTGCCGCCGCCCCGCCGATTCCGCCGCGGCGGCGGCAACAGACTAAAATCATCAACCCACAATGGAGGGACTCGAATGCGCGGCTTCCTGCTAAATCGCCTCTCGCAGAGCCTGGTGCTGCTTGTGATCGTTTCGATCATCGGCTTCGGCATTCTGAACCTCCTTCCCGGCGGCCCGCTGGCGCAATTCGGGCTCGATCCCGGAATGACCCAGCAGGATATCGAGCGTCTCAAGGGGCTGCTGGGCCTCGATCGACCCATATGGATCCAATATCTGGACTGGGCATGGCGGCTGGTGCGGGGCGACTGGGGTCACTCCTTTCGCGACGGAGCGCCGGTATTGGAGGTGATCGGCAGCCATCTCTTTGCCACGCTGCTGCTGATGGGGTCCTCAACCGCAATTGCGATCTCCATTGGCGCCTGGATTGGTATCCGAGGCGCCACGCGCCGCTACTCGCTGTTCGATTATCTTGCAACTGTCGGGGCCATGGTTGCGTTGTCGGTCCCCACCTTCTGGTTCGGACTCGTCGGCATCTACGTCTTTTCCCTGAAGTTGGGTTGGCTGCCTGCGGGTAATATGTCCGAGATCGGCGACGCCTCAATCCTGGGCTACCTCCACCATCTGATCCTGCCAAGTATCGTGCTGTCGCTGGTCCATGTCGCGATCTGGAGCCGCTACATGCGGACGGCCACTCTCGATGCCATTAGCCAGGACTTCGTCAAGACGGCTCGGGCCAAGGGGTTGAGTGAACGCCGGATTCTGATGAAGCATGTCGTCGGCAACGCACTTTTGCCGATGATTACCCTGGCCGGGATGCAGCTTCCCAGTGTCCTCACTGGCGCGCTCGTGACCGAAACCGTCTTTACCTGGCCAGGAATGGGACGGTTGTTCCTCGATAGCCTTGGTTACAGCGACTATCCGGTTGTGATGGGGCTGCTGATGTTCTCCGCCATCCTCGTTCTGCTTGGAAACCTGATCGCCGACATTGTCGTCGCTATTGTCGATCCGCGCATTCGTCTGGCTTGAGCGCGCAACTTCCCCGACAGGAGACAGCCGATATGACCGCTTTCACCGCAAATGCAGCTCCAAGCCGATGGAGAAACAACCGCGCGGCACGTCGTTTCATGCGTCATCGCTTGGCGCTGCTCGGGCTGGCGATGATCATCTTCCTGAGCCTCGCTTGCGTCCTCGGCCCCCATCTCCTGCCTTATGACTCACTGTATATCGATCTGCGGGCCCGCTTTGCCCCTCCGCTGACGGGCTACCACTTTCTAGGTACCGATCCGCTTGGCCGCGACGTGGCGGCAAGGCTTTTGATGGC
Organism: Mesorhizobium sp. M0598; assembly: GCF_040320865.1. Lineage (NCBI taxonomy): Bacteria > Pseudomonadati > Pseudomonadota > Alphaproteobacteria > Hyphomicrobiales > Phyllobacteriaceae > Mesorhizobium > Mesorhizobium sp. M0598. The sequence continues at coordinate 56,752 of NZ_JAMYQL010000017.1, forward strand.
GGGACGAATCTCGCTGCTGGTGGGTTTCTTTGCCATGGTTTTGTCGACACTCATCGGCACCCTGGTCGGCGTAATTGCCGGCTATCGCGGCGGCTGGGTCGGGGCCACGCTGATGCGCACGGTCGATGGATTCCTGTCATTCCCATCGATCTTTCTGCTGCTGGCGCTGGCTGCCGCACTGAAGCCCAGTCCTGTGATGATCACCCTCATTATCTCCCTCACCAGTTGGATGGAGGTTGCCCGCATAGTCGAAGCGGAAGTCCGCTCGTTACGCGAACGCGAGTTCGTCCTAGCCGGGCGAATGCTGGGATTGAGCGGCACCCACATCATGTTCCGCGAGATACTGCCCAACGCCATGGGGCCGATTATCGTCGCTTCCACCTTGACGGTCGCGCGCGCCATTCTCATGGAAGCCTACATCAGTTTCCTCGGCTACGGGATCCAGCCGCCACTGCCCAGCTGGGGCAACATGCTCAATGGCGCCCAGCAATATCTGGGCAGCGCACCTTGGCTGGCAATCATTCCCGGAGCTGCAATCACCATCGCGGTAACCAGTTTCAATTTCATCGGTGACGGGCTGCGTGATGCGCTCGACGTCCGAGACGACCACATCTGAAAGTTTCACCGACCGTAGATTACCCCTGCAATGCAGCGAGAAGTCAGCCACGTGCAAGAGCCTCATATCGCCGACAAGAACACACCCTACTGGTGGGAAGCAGCGCCCGTCATGCCGCGGCCGCGACAGCCGGTCGCAAAGAACCTTGACGTGGCAATTGTCGGCGCCGGTTATGCCGGGCTTTCGGCCGGGCTTGCGCTGGCGCGCGAAGGGCGCTCGGTCGCAGCCTTTGATGCGATGAATCCGGGCGAGGGTGCTTCCACCCGCAACGGCGGGATTACGAGCGGGACCATCCGGCCGGACTATGCCACGATCACCCGGCGCTTCGGGGAAGAGAAGGCCATGGCGATCGAGGCCGAGGGCAAGGTCGCACGCGAATTCCTCTACGACTTCATCAAGACCGAAGGGCTCGACTGCGACTTCCGACTGGTTGGCCAGTTCAAAGGCGCTTTCGGATATGAACAGTATGAGAAGATGGCGCGGGGCGCCGAGACGCTGGCGAAGAAACTGGGGATCGAGTCCTACGCGGTTCCGCATGCCGAGCAGCGAAATTATATCGGCACCGACTTCTACCGCGGCGGGACTGTTCGGATGGACATTGGCGGGCTGCACCCCGCAAAATTCCATGCTGAGCTCCTGCGGGTGGCGCTCGCATCCGGGTTGACGGTCCATTCGCATACAGTGGTCAAGTCGATCGAGAGGAACGGTTCGGGGTTCCGCGTCGCGACTTCGGCAGGGACGGTGGATGCACGGCAGGTTCTGGTCTGTACCAACGGCTATACCGACGGCGCCGCTCCCTTCCTGCGCCGCCGCCTGGTTCCGGTTCGCAGCCGGATCATCGTGACCGAAGAACTTGCGCCCGATATCATGGCGCGGCTGATGCCGAAGCTGATGACGATCACCGAGAACCGGCAACTCGGTTTCTATTATCGTCCCTCGCCCGACGGAAAACGTATCCTGCTGGGGGGCCGTGACAGTTCCCGCGTCGGCGATCCGGCGGCGCCGAAACTTCTCCTTCGCAAGGGCCTGGTGAACCTTTTCCCGGAGTTGGAGAACGTGCGCCTTTCGCATTGCTGGTTCGGCAATGTGGCGATGAACCGAGACATGCTGCCCCGCATCTTCGAGAAGGACGGCGTGGTCTATGCAACTGGCTTCTGCGGTTCGGGCGTGGTCTGGGCGCCATGGATTGGCATGCGTGCGGCCCACAAGTTGATGGGGCATGGCGAGCAGTCGCGCACTGCGTTCGACTTTCGACCGCCTTCGGCCGTCCCGCTCTATCGTGGCAATCCGTGGTTCATGCCGGCGATTATCCAGGGCTATCGGTTGCAGGACCGTCTCGCCTTCTGGCGCGCCAGACGCTAGTCGCCGACATCGGGGGCGATCCGTGGTTCATGCGGGCAACCCTTTGGCGCGCCCGCCGCTGACACGACTGCAGGATCGCGCGGGGTCACCTTGTTGCCGGAGAGTGCCGAAAAATCCGTCGGGACTGGGGCCTGGTGCGAAACTGATCAGCGGTGGGACGCCTTTGCGCGGATCAGCGCGTCGGCCATGTAGAGGTCCTGCAGGGAGATGCCGGAACTGTCGAAGACCGTGACCTCATTGTCGAAGCGGCGTCCGAGCGCACGCCTTTCAATAACGTCGCCGATTGGTGTTACCGCAAGCACGCCGGCGTCGATTTCGTCCCGCACGTATTGGAACTCGCCGATCTGGACGGACTGGGAAAGCAGATCACAAAACAGACGTGCCTTGGGAAATAATTCGCTCGGCAATTCGCGTTTACCCGGAGCATCCGACCCGATGCTGACGATATGGGTTCCGGGTCCCACCCAAGCGGCATTGAACAGCGGTTCGCGTGCGGGTGTCGCCGTCACCACGATGTCGGCCGTGCGCACGGCTTCTTCCGGCAAGGCAGCGCGCGCCTTCAGTCCCCTTTCGCCGATCTGATCGACAAAAGCGTCGCGCCGCGGCGAAGGCCGGGCCACGACCAGCACGGTTTCGATTGGGCGGATGCGTGCCAGCGCCATCACTTCGAAGCTCGCCTGGTTGCCGGCCCCGAAGATCGCCAGAACCTTGGCTTGCTTGCGCGCAAGAAGATCGGCCGCAACCGCGTCGGCGGCGGCCGTCCTGTAGGCGTTGACCTTCCCGGCCTCGACTACGGCGCCGAGCCGACCTGTATGCTGATCGAGCAGCACGATGGTCGAGTTGTGGCGGGGAAGGCCACGTGCCGGGTTGCCCGACCAGAAGGAGCCAATTTTCACGCCGTTCAGCTCGCCCGACGAACCGGATTTGATTGAGAAGGTATTGGTCACCTCCTGTGTGCGCCCGAGAACAGCCGGAAAGACCCAGCTCTGCCGCGATGCTGCCGCCACGAGAGCCTCGCGCGCCGCCTCGAAAGCAAGTTCATGCGTGACGAGGGCGGCTGACTCCTCTTCGCTGATGTAGATCATCCAAAATTCCTCCTGGGCATCGCCGATCGGGCAACACGAAGCGGCGATTCAAGGTGCCAGGTATTCCTCGCCCGATTTGCACGATTTGGCATGCCGAGGAACTGCATAAAACGAATAATACCGCTGATTTGAAGGGGCAAAACAGCAGCGAAATCTGTCCGCCGGGCGCGACTCTAAGATCCGACTTCAATCCGACTCTGGATCAACTTGACAGCGTTGCACCTTATGGCCTTTGAGCATGACAGAGATATCGTCAGCGCCCCGATCGAGCTGATGAAATTCGAAACCCGCCATTTGCCGGGCGCACTGAAGCTGTCGCAGGAGATGGCCTGGCCCTACCGTCAGGAGGATTGGGAATTTGCCCTGATGGTCGGCAATGGCCTGGTCCTTGAGCGGGCAGGACAGGTGATTGGCACGGCCATGTCCTGGAATTACGGACAGTCCTATGCCTCGGTCGGGATGATCATAGTTACTGGCTCCGCGCAAGGCGGTGGCAACGGCGCCCGGCTCTTTGATGGATTGCTTGAGGCGACACACGGTCGCAACCTGCTACTCAACTCAACCGAAGAGGGGCTGGCGCTCTACAAGCGACGCGGCTTCACTGCATGGGGCACGGTGCTTCAGCACCAGGGCTCGCTGGCTTTCGCCGTGACGCGGAGTACCCGCGACGACATCCGTCGAGCGACAGCCTCTGACCTCGCGGCAATCCAGGCCTTCGACAAACGGGCCACGGGCATGCCCCGGCTGCCGATGGTGGCTGCGCTCGCCGATGTGGGCAACGCATTGGTCATTGAGCGCAGGGGACGGATTGCAGGCTACGCTGTCGCGAGGAGGTTTGGCCGCGGCTATGTCGTCGGCCCTTGTGCAGCCGAGAGCGACCACGACGCGCGGCTTCTGATCCTGGCCCAGCTTTCGAAGCTTCACAATCAATTCGTTCGCATCGACGTCTATGCCGAGGATGGATTGGGCGATTGGCTTGCGAGCCTTGGCCTGCAGCGGTCCGGCAGTGCGACCGCCATGGTCAAAGGACAACGACCCGTCGCCGAGGGGCCAGCCCATATGTATGCGTTGGCAAACCAGTCGTTCACTTAGGAAACGAGTCTATGAATAAGATGGCGGCAAGCCTGGCGGTGAGCGAGACGGCTAGGACGATCGACGCCTTGGTCACCCCGACGCTGCTTCTCGACCGTGGCCGGCTCGAGCACAACATCAAGGGTCTGGCTGAGCGCGCCAGGAAGCTTGGCGTGGTGCTGCGCCCGCATATGAAGACGGCCAAGAGCATCGATGTCGCCCGATACGCGTTCCATCGCGAACGCGGTCCGATCACGGTCTCGACCATCGCCGAGGCGGAGTATTTCGCGGGCCATGGCTTTCGAGACATCACCTACGCGGTCGGCATCTCGCCGGCCTCGGCCAAGCGAGCCATGGAGCTTTGTCGCCGCACCGGCGCTGATGTGAAGCTGTTGCTCGATTCGGTCGGGCAGGCCGATGCCCTGGCCAGCGTCCGCGAAGCCACCGGTATGACCCCATCTGTTTTCATCGAACTGGACTGCGATGACCATCGCGGTGGGTTGAGGCCGGACGACCCGAAGTTGCTCGACGTGGCCGGCAGTGTCGTCGCGGCCAGTGCCAAACTCGTCGGCGTTCTCGCCCATGCAGGCGAATCCTATGGCTTGAACACGCCCGATGCGCTGGTCAAGGCAGGCGAGAACGAGCGTTCAGCCACGGTGCGCGCCGCTGAAGTCCTGCGCGCCCATGGCCATGCCTGCCCGATCGTCAGCGTCGGCTCAACGCCGACAGCGCATTTCGCCAGCAATCTTGAGGGGGTCACGGAGCTGCGCGCCGGGGTCTACATGTTCTTCGACCTGGTCCAGCACGGCGTTGGGGTGTGCGAACTCGACGACATCGCGATTTCCGTATTGGCCACGGTGATCGGGTCCAAGCCGGAAAAGGGATGGGTGCTGGTCGACGCTGGATGGATGGCGCTTTCGCGCGACCGGGGAACCGCAAACCAGCAGATCGACCAGGGTTACGGCGTGGTCTGCGACGAAAAGGGGCGGGTGCTTGAAGATGTGATCGTGGCCCAGGCCAGCCAGGAACACGGTATCCTCGCCATTCGTGCCGGTTCTGGAAAGTCCATGCCCGAGTTGCCGCTCGGGACTCGGGTCCGGATTGTGCCCAACCATGCGTGTGCGATGGCCGCCCAGCATGATTTCTACAGCGTCGTCAACCTGGACAGCCCCAAGATTGAAGCGCGTTGGGAGCGGATGCGCGGCTGGTAGGCGCGCGACTACGCTCGGATGTCGCCCCACTCAAATCAACACTGGTGGTCAAGAAAATGAAGTTTACCTCTTACTGGCTGGATACGTCTCAGCCGTTCAATGAAGGGTCGTCCAAACCGCTCGAAGGCCACTACGACGTGGCGATTGTGGGCGGCGGCTTGACCGGCTCCTCCGCCGCGCTGGCCCTTGCCAAAAAGGGCGCCCGGGTTGCCCTGTTGGAGGCCGAAACGATCGGCAATGCCGCGTCCGGCCGCAATGGCGGCATGTGCAACAACGGCTTTGCCCAGAACTATGCAATCATGGCTGGCAAGCACGGCAAGCCGGCCGCAAATGCGCTCTACAAGGCTTTTGACGCCGGCGTCGATATGGTCGAGCGGTTGGTGCAGGAAGAGAAGATCGACTGCAGCTTCTCCCGCGTCGGCAAGCTCAAGCTTGCCGCCAAGCCCGAGCACTACGACATGCTGGCGCGCAGCCAGGAACTACTGGCTGCCAATGTCGATCCCGACACCAGGATGATCGCGCGCGAGGAGCTGCGAACCGAAGTCGGCACCAGCCGCTACCATGGCGGGCTGCTCTTTCCCAAGAGCGCGGGCATGCATGTCGGCCGGTTCGTCCGGGGCCTCGCGACCGCCGCTGCCCGGCGTGGCGCAGAGGTCCATGAACGCTCGCCCGTCATGGCGATGCGCAAGGTTTCAGGCGGGCATGAGGTAACGACGCCAAAGGGCAAGATCGTCGCGCGGCAGGTCCTGTTGGCAAGCGGCATTTCCCAGGTTGGCCCGCTCGGCTGGATCCGCCGGCGCATGATCCCGGTCGGCGCATTTCTGATCGTGACCGAGCCGCTGTCGCCCGACCACCTTAGGCGTCTCATGCCGACTGGGCGCATGGTCGTCGACACGCGCAATCTCGTTGTCTACTGGCGGCTCACGCCGGACAATCGCCTTCTGTTCGGCGGGAGGGCGCGCTTTGCCGTGTCCAACCCTCAATCCGACGAAAAAAGCGGCCGGATACTCAAGGCGGCGATGGTCGAGGTCTTTCCGGAACTGGCCGGCACCCGCATCGACTACTGCTGGGGCGGCATGGTCGATATGACCCGCGATCGCCTGCCGCGCGCCGGAGAGCGCGATGGCATCTATTACTCGATGGGCTATAGCGGACACGGGACCCAGATGTCGACGTTGATGGGCACCATCATGGCCGACGTCATGGACGGGCGCCCCGAGCTCAATCCCTGGAAGGATTTCGACTGGCCAGCGATCCCCGGTTATTTCGGGCGCCCCTGGTTCCTGCCGATTCTCGGCGCCTATTACCGCATGAAGGACCTTGTAGGGTGATGACACCCCTCGAACACCTGGCCCGCAACGGCCACCTGGACAAGTTCTTCATCGACGGTCAATGGGTTGAGCCGAGCGGCACCGCGACGGGCGTCGTCGTCAATCCCGCCACAGAAGAGGTTGTGAGCCAGTTTCCGCTTGGAAATGGCGAGGACGTTGACGCGGCCGTTGCAGCGGCTCGCCGGGCATTCGCCTCCTGGAGTCGGACCACGCCAGAAGACCGCGCGGGTCTGCTCGATCGCCTGCAAGCGCTGCTCGAGGCGCGCGGCGAACTGCTGGCTCAATGCCTGAGCCTCGAAATGGGCGCGGCGATCGGCTATGCGCGCAGCGCCCAGGTGCCGCTGGCGATCACGCATGTTAAGGTCGCTCGCGATGTGCTGACAGACTTTCGCTTCGTCAAGCAACGGGGGCAAACCGCCGTCACCCACGAACCGATCGGTGTCTGCGCCTTGATCACTCCGTGGAACTGGCCACTTTACCAGATCACCGCCAAGGTTTCGCCGGCGCTCGCTGCAGGCTGCACGATCGTGCTGAAGCCGAGTGAGCTTTCTCCCTTGGACGCCCTGCTGTTCGCCGAGGCAATCGAGGAAGCCGGCTTCCCTGCCGGGGTTTTCAACCTCCTGCAAGGTGATGGTCCAGGCGTGGGTATGGGTCTCGCCTCCCATCCGGATGTCGACATGATCTCCATTACCGGGTCCACCCGCGCGGGCATTGCGGTGGCCCAGGCGGGAGCGACCACGGTCAAGCGTGTCGCGCAGGAGCTGGGCGGCAAGTCGCCGAACGTGATCCTGCCGGACGCAGATCTCGATCGCGCCGTTTCTCTGGGCGTAGCCGCCGCCTTCCGCAATCTCGGCCAGTCATGCAGCGCCCCGACGCGCATGATCGTGCCACGCGCGCTGCTCTCCGAGATCGAGGCAATCGCCAAAAGGGCCGCAGCCCAGATCGTCATTGGCGATCCGCTTTGCGAAGCCACAACTCACGGTGCAATCGCAAACCGTGCCCAATTCGACCGCATCCAAACCATGATCGGCGTCGGCATTTCTGAGGGCGCCAGGCTCCTCACCGGCGGACCGGGCCGTGCGCACGATCTGAACGTCGGGTTCTATGTGAGGCCGACCATCTTTTCCGACGTGCGCACGACCATGCGTATTGCCCAGGAAGAGGTCTTCGGGCCAGTTCTCTGCATCATCCCCTACGACACAATCGAGGAGGCCGTCACCATCGCCAACGACACGGTCTACGGTCTGGGGGCCCATGTGCAGGGCCAGGATGTGGACGCCGTCAGGGACGTGGCCTCGCGGATCCGCTCCGGTCAGGTGCATCTCAACTACCCGGCCTGGGATCCGCACGCCCCGTTTGGCGGTTTCAAGCAGTCCGGAAACGGACGCGAATATGGGATCGAGGGCATGTTGGAGTATCTCGAGGTAAAATCCATACTCGGCTATTTCTAGGCCCTGGGCCTGTCCGTGGCTTTCGACGGTCGGGAATAGCCGTCGGCTCACAAGTTCTTGCTCGGTACCCTGTCGCGCTTGCTGCGAGCCCACGCGATGACGCGTGCGTGCTCGTCCGCCATAGCCGCGTCGAAGCGGCTGTCGCCACTGAAAGCCAGGGCAAGTGCATTTGCGCAGAGTTCGGCGTCCCGGAAGCATCGCCGATGCCTGCGCAGTGAGTGCGTCCTTGTTATAGCCAGCATCGCCAACAATCGCCCAGCCTGGCCCGTATGGCTTGCTGGGCAACGCTGCGCCAGCGAGTGGCCTCTCGCGCCTTGCTGCGCCAAGACGGTCGGCGAAGGCAGGCCATCCCGGCTCCGATCAAGAGCCCCGCGCGCCACCCGGCCCACCAAGGTTGCCGCGATCACCCTTGATGTCGTAGAGCCTACGGTCGGCGGTAATTGGTGGAGAAGAATATATGCCAGAGCACCCGAAACTCGTCTCGACTGCCAAGTCGCATGGCGGCGCCCAGCATGTTTACTCTCATCTTTCGACGAGCTGCTCGTGCGAAATGACGTTTGCCATTTTCGTGCCTCCGCAGGCACGGGAAAGCCGTTGCCCCGTGGTGTGGTACCTCTCCGGGCTCAGCTGCACCCATGCGAATGTAATGGAAAAAGGCGAATACAGACGTATTGCCGCCGAACTTGGCTTGATCGTTGTCTGTCCCGACACCAGCCCGCGTGGTGCCGACATTCCGGATGAAAAGGACAATTGGCAGTTCGGCAGCGGCGCCGGTTTCTACCTCGACGCGACGCAAGAGCCGTATGCCAAGAACTATCGCATGTATTCCTATATCGTCGAGGAGCTGCCAGCCGTGATCGGGCGCGAATTTCCCGCCGATATGGCGCGCCAGTCGATCTTCGGCCATTCGATGGGCGGGCATGGCGCGCTGACGATCGCACTGAACAATCCCGCGCGTTTCAGAAGTTGCTCGGCCTTTGCGCCGATCGTGCAGCCAAGCACAGCCGGCTGGTCGAAGCCGGCTTTCGAAAAATATCTCGGCCTGGATAAGGCCTCGTGGCGGCGCTACGATGCCACTTCGCTCATCGAAGATGGACACCGTTTCCCGGAATTCCTGGTCGATCAGGGAACGTCAGACGGTTTCCTCCAGGAGGGCCTCAGGCCCTGGCTGCTCGAAGACGCCTGCTCCAAGGCAGGCATTCCGTTGAAATTGCGGATGCAGGACGAATACGATCACTCCTATTTTTTCATTTCGACATTCATGCATGACCATATGACGTGGCATGCCGAACGGCTTTCACGAGGGTAGGCCGTAGGAATAGGTCGGCAGTCAGGCGGGCTCGGTGACGACGCCAATGCGCCGGTAGACGAATGGTTCGTCCTTCGAAGGAACCGTCGCAGCGCGCTGGGCCTCGTCGATCAGCATTGCCATGCGCGCATGGATCGGCGATTTCGCGCAAGCCGGGTCCGTCGCGGCGGCGTCGCCGGCGATTGCCATCGCCTGGCAGCGACAGCCGCCCCAGTCGATCTCGCGCCGCTCACAGTTGCGGCAGGGCTCCTGCATCCAGTCCGTGCCTCGAAAGGCATTAAATGCCGGGGAATCGGTCCAGATCGCGGCCAGGCTGCGTGATCCAAAACGCTCGAAGCCGAGCGACGGGATCGTCTGGGCGGCATGGCATGGCAGTACGGTGCCGTCCGGCGTCACCATGAAGGCGTCGCGCGCCCAGCCACCCATGCACGGCTTGGGATAGATGGCGAAATAATCCGGCGTGACGAAATCGATGTTCATGATGCCGGTGAGCCGTTCGCGCGCCGCCGCGACGATCTCCGCCTGGCGGTCGACGGCAGCACGCTCGGGCATCAGTTGATCGCGATTGGTCAGCGCCCAGCCGGCGTACTGCACGTTGGCGATCTCGAGACGCTCCGCACCCAGCGAAAGGGCCAGATCGATGAATTCCGGTACCTCCTCGATATTGTGGCGATGGATCGGCGCGTTGATGGTAAGCGGCAAGCCGGCCGCGCGAGCGCGGCGTGCCGTTTCCAGCTTCTTTTCGTGGCTGCCCCTGTGATTGCCGATGCGCTCGGTGGTCGCCGGCCGTGCACCTTGAAAGCTCAGTTGCAGATGGTCGAGCCCGGCTTCGGCAAATGCCTCGATGCGGCCATCCGCAATGCCGACACCGGCGGTGATCAGGTTGGTGTAGACGCCGCGCGCCGAAAGCCCGGCGATCAATTGCTCGAGATCGCGACGCAGCGTCGGTTCACCGCCGGACAGATGCACCTGGAGAACGCCAAGATCGGCGGCCTGCGAGAATAGGTCGAGCCAGCTCTGCGTGTCGAGTTCGCGATTGGCCTTCAGCAATTCGAGCGGATTGGAGCAATAGGGGCATTGCAGCGGGCAGCGATGCGTCAGTTCCGCCAGCATGCCGATCGGGGGGAGAGGGGGCTCGCTCATATCTTGACCAGCAGCTTGTCCGACCATTCCTGCAGGAAGGCGATGACGTCGGCCGCCACGGCCTCCTGTTCGGCATCATAATCTGCGGCAAGGCCGGCAATGATGTGGCCGACCGTGGACCGCCCATCGCAGCGGCGCAATATGTCGAGGCTGATGTCGTTTGGCCAGAACACCTTTTCGGGCGACAGCACGGCGAACGCCTGGCGCACGGGGTCATACTGTATGCGCACGTGCTTCGGCAGCGATGGAACCGACTGCAGCGACACCATGGCTCTTTCGCGCAGTGCCATCATTGGGCTGCCTCCGGACGGAAGGCGCCGGGCGGGATATCGCCCCGCTCGCCATAGGCGTGTTGAAGCGCGTCGAGCATGGCCCAGAGTATATCGCATTTGAACACCAGTGCATCGATCACCTGCTGCTGACGTTCCGCCGTGTCGGCATGTTCGAGCACATAGGCGAGCGCGAAGTCGGCGTCGCGCGAGGCCTGTTCGGGCCGTCGGGTGAAATAGGCCAGCGTGTCCCCGGTGATATAATCGTATCTGGCCAGCATCGCGGGTACCCGCTCGCCGATGATGAGCGGCGAGAACATCTCGGTCAGCGACGACGCGACCGCCTCCAGCAGGGTCCGGTTCGTGCAAAAGGAGAGGTAAGCGCCAACCGCAAAACGTGTCGCCGGCAGGGCCAGCCTCTCGCTCTTCACCGCGTCCGCATCGAGACCGAGCGAGGTCGCCAGGTGCAACCAGCGCGCAATACCGCCGCTCCAGCCGTCCTCGCCGTCATGATCCTCGATGCGTTTGCGCCAGGCGGCGCGAAACGCCGGATCCTCGGCATGCGCGAGGATCATGGCGTCCTTGCGCGGAATGACAGCCTGATAGCAATAGCGGTTCAGCGCCCAGGCCTGCATCTCGGTCCGCGACAGCGCACCGCTGGTCATCCTGTGATGGAAAGGATGGCGGTTGTGATAGCGCTCGGCACCGACCTGCCGCAGCACGGCTTCGAGCTCGCTTGAGGACAGGCCGTTGCTGGCTGCGTCGTGGAAATCACTCAAAGGTCCATCTCCATCCCGTCGCGGGCCACTTCCCAGCCAGCCGCTTTGACTGCTGCCTGCTCGGCAGAATTCTCGTCCAGAACAGGATTGGTGTTGTTGATGTGGACGAAGACACGGCGGCCGATCCTCACATCGGCCAAGCTGGCGATCGACCCTGCGTCTCCCGACATTGCCAGATGCCCCATGCGCGCACCGGTCTTTTGGCCGACGCCGGCAGCAATCATCTCGTCGTCGGTGAAGACCGTGCCGTCGAACAGAAGGCATGCGGCATCGGCTAGACGCGTGCGCAGGGTCGCATCGATGCGGGCGCAGCCGGGGATGTAGAAGATGGAGCCGCGACTGCCGGCACCGGCGATACGGACGCCGATCGTGTCGCCGGCATCGGAGCTGAAATTGGCATCCGGCTGGCCTCTTTCTTCGAGATAGAGGGCTATCTTCCCGGGCACGGGAAAGCTCTCGACAGCCACCCCGGTGTCGTGGCCGTCTGCGTCGCAGATCGACAGTTCTTGCGCCGGCGGCAAGATGCGTCGCGGCACGAGCGCCGGATCGAGGACATTGAAAATCGAATTCGCCTTCAGCGTCGCCAGAACCTGTGTCGTTGCATAGATAGCGAAAGGCTGCCGCTCACGCAGGCTGAGCAGGCCGGCCACATGATCGACATCGGCATTGGTCAGCACCACCGCGCGAATGGGCGTCGAGCGCAGCGGCGCATCGTGCGCGGGCTGCAATTCAGGCGTTGCCGCGATCTGCTGGCGAATGTCGGGTGACGCGTTGAACAGAACCCAGCCGAGCCCATCCGCCGACGCGGCGACACTTGATTGGGTTCGTGAATGCACGCCAGCCATCCCGGTGCGAGCCGCACGGCTCAGACGATAATTGCAGTTCCATTGCGGAAAGCCACCGCCGGCTGCCGATCCGATGATTCTCAAGCGCATGAAAAAGCCCGCCCCGCGGCTTCTCTGACCAGCAGCCAATTTGCAGCCGCGAAAAACGTCCCGCTCGCTTCGCGTGCCTCAAAATCTTTCACGAAAATCCCATGCGGCAAGGGGATGCGTGCCCCTGTTGCCAGGGACACGCACCTCTGCGGCCTACTTCTTGGGAGTAATTTCAGCAGGCAGATACCGCGAAATTTCAAAGCCCGCAGCAACCTGACACATGGTCGGTTTTGTCCAGCTCTTCTTCATAACATTTCTCCTCTTCTACCAGCCCGAAGGGGCCGATCCGGTGGTTAGCCAACCATTGCAGGCACCGAAGCAATGGCTCGTCCATCACGTTCTCAAATGGACAAATGAAACACAAGGTTTTGAAAGGCCCGAAAAACAAAACTATCGAAAGTAGCTGTAGTTTTCTCTTCAATTGTTCATCGCCTGGGTTTTTCCTCCTCCTGACCCATCCCAACTATTGCGTGATCGGATTGTCGTGCTCGTCGATCAGCGGCACATTGTAACCCAGCAGGAGCTTGGTCATCTCCGGCTGGTTTTCCCTGATCACCCGGTTGAGCGTTCGTTTCCATTCCTGGTCGGACGGACGTACGCCCATGGTGATGCGGTAGGACATGCGCGAGCCGGTTTTTTCCTTCAACAGCGGAACAATGGTGACATCGGCTCCGAGTTCCTTGGCATAGTAACCTGCCATCGGCCCCCACAGGACCGCCGCGTCGATCTTGCCGGCGAGCATGTCCTTGATCATGACCTCCCCCATGGACGGAGTGATGCGCGTATCCACCGCGAGTGGATAGATCTTGGCGGTCCGCAGAAGCTTGTTGGCGGCCATGTTGGCGGTTGGCGGCGTGCTTTCGACGACGCCGATTCTCTTGCCGGAAAGTTTCGGGTCTTCGATCGTCTCGATGCCTTCCATGCCGTTGCCTTTGGGGTATACGAGCACATAGGCGGAGCGATAGTAGGCGTTGGTGTTCTGCACCAGTTCATCGCCTTGGGCGTAGCCCATGATGATGTCGCATCGGTTGGCCCCCAGCGTGTTTCGCACAAAGCCGGTGACAGTGGGAAACCACGTGTAAGCGACTGATTTCCGCCCCGTCTTCTTGGCAACCAGTTCAGCCAGCTTGTTTTCGAAGCCTTGGCCGTTCTTGTCGGTAAAGGGCATATTCGAGGGATCGGCGCAGACGCGCAGAATGTCGGGATCGACCAGTTCGCCCGCAGCGCCAAGCCCGGCATTTTGCGCCAGAACGTTCGACGGCAGCAAGGCGAGGGCGCCGAGAATCGGCAGAACGACGCGCAGCTTCGATGCAGTGCAGCCGATCATATCATCCACCCATGCAGGATGCTTCGGCATCCTTGGCTGCCTGAGCCTTGTTTTCGTGCTTGGGCGGCCTGCCGCGGGGTGCCGCGCCATCTGCGCGCGCGCGCAGATAGACGTAGAGATCGTCCAGGTAACAATAGACGTTCTTGTTGTCGCCAAAGGCAGGCATGACGTTTTCCTTGCCGCCGCCGACATTCTTGCGGCCCTCGGCGACGATCGACAGGAACGTGGCGTAATCCATGGTTTTTAGACTATTGACCAGGGCAGGCGCATAGCTCGAACCTGTTGCGTCCTGTCCGTGACAGACATGGCAATCGGAGTGATACCGGCGGTACCCGCTGAACGTGTACCAATCAACGGTTCCGTTTTCGATCTTGTAGGTCGGATTTCCGTCCGCATCTAGATATTTGCCTCCTTCTTGCTTCACCGCCTTGGCTTTTTCCATGCTGTCTTCGGCCCGTGCCAGACTTGAGCTGGCCAGAGGCAGCAGGACCAGGGCGAGAGCGGAAACTGCAATGCGAACGATCATTCAGACTCTTCCTTCATTCGCCAGGGACACTGGCTGCCGTCGTGCAGCGGCATTGATCGGTGTTTGGGTGCGCGCGTAATCGAGAGCCCAGTTCCCGGCTTCGGGTGACCCGGGCTCTCGTTTTCGAACCTAGTCGTAAGGCTCTTCCCGGTTATCAGTCCGGGAGGCCGAAGACGGTGAGCTGACCACCCAGCGTCGTATAGTCGGCAAGTGCCGCGTAACCGCCGACGGCACCCAGACCAGCGGTTCCAACGACCGCGGTCTCGTCGCCCTGCGCACGGCCCTGATCGACGGCGCCATGCCAGGCAGCGGCGTTATCGGGCGAAAGCAGGCCACCTGCCAGACCGATACCGGCCCATCCACCGACGCCGGACAGAACGGCGACGTACTGCTTGCCGTCATGCTCATAGGTCGTGATGTTTCCGATGATGCCGGACGGGGTCTTGAACTTGTAAAGTTCCTTGCCGTCCTTATCGACCGCCTTGATGTAGCCTTCGAGGGTACCGTAAAAGACGACGTCGCCATCTGTCGCCAATGCGCCCGACCAAACCGAGAACTGCTCGGGCTTCGACCAGACGATCTCACCCTTGGCTGCATCCCAGGCAATGAAGTTGCCCATGTTGCCGTCACCGCCGGGCGCCGCATACATCGACACGGTGGCGCCCACATAGGGCTGACCGGCGGTGTAGCTCACTTTGTAAGGCTCATAGTCCATGCAGACATGGTTGGTCGGCACGTAGAACAACCCGGTCTTCGGCGAGTAGGCGGCCGGCTGCTGGTCCTTGGTTCCAAGCGCGGCCGGGCAGATACCGGTCGAGTTGGTGTCTTCGCCGTTCTGCTGGGTCGAATACTTGGCGACGACCTGCGGGCGGCCATACTGGTCGCTCTTGGGATCCATGTTGACTTCCGTCGCCCAGTTCACTGCCGGATCGTATTTTTTGGCGACGAGAAGTTCGCCGGTGGCGCGATCCATTGTGTAGGCAAAGCCGTTGCGGTCGAAATGCACCAGCACGTCGTGCTTGGCGCCGTTGACTTCCATGCCATCGACGAGAATCATCTCGTTGATGCCGTCATAGTCCCACTCATCATGCGGGGTCATCTGGTAGAGCCATTTGGCAACACCGGTATCCGCGTCGCGAGCCATGATTGTCATGGACCAGCGATTATCGCCTGGGCGCTGGACCGGATTCCACGTCGAGGGATTGCCAGTGCCGTAATAAACCAGGTTCAGCTTGGGATCATAGGAATACCATCCCCATGTCGTGCCGCCGCCCGTCTTCCACTGTTCGCCTTCCCAGGTGTTCGTGCCGGAATCCTTTCCGACAGGCTTGCCGAGATGAGTCGTCTTCTCGGGATCGAGAAGGGTGTCTGCATCAGGACCTTCCGAATAGGCTTTCCAGGCGAGCTTGCCGTCTTTCAGATTGTAGGCGGCCAGCCAGCCGCGAACACCGAATTCAGCACCGGAGACGCCCACGAGCACCTTGTCCTTGATGACTACGGGTGCCGACGTGCCGGATTCGCCCTTTCCGCCGTCGGTCTGATCGCCGTTCTTGACAGACCAGACGACCTTGCCGGTCTTGGCATCGAGCGCGACGACGGTGGTGTCGGCCTGGTTGAGAATGATCTTGCCGTCGCCATAGGCGACACCGCGATTGACCGTGTCGCAGCACATGATCGGAATGACGTTCGAGTCCTGCTTGGGCTCGTATTTCCACAGGATCTTGCCGTCATTCTTGAGGTCGAGAGCAAAGACGTTGTTTGGGAAAGGCGTATGGACATACATCACGTCGCCGATGACCAGCGGCCCGCCTTCGTGACCACGCAGCACGCCGGTGGAAAAGCTCCATTTGACCTGCAGGTTCTTCACATTGTCCGCAGTGATCTGGTTGAGTTTGGAATAGCGGGTGTTGGCGTAGTCACCCGTCTGCATCGCCCAGTTCTTCGCATCCGATGCGAGCTTTGCAAGGTCTTCATTGGCCGAAGCCGTATAGGCAGCGCCGAGCGATAAAAACGCCGCGGTCGTCAGTATGTAGGTAGTTTTCGCAAGTACACGCATCCAAAATCCTCCCGGGTTCACAGTAAAGAATCGACCGTCAAGCCCCACAGGGGCCTGCCCAAGCAATTCATGTTGGGAAGTTATTTTCCGGCAGCTGTCACGACCTACCCCGAAGCAGAGGGCACCGTTACCGCCCGCCCCCCTTGGTCTTCGAAAGACTGCCGCCGCTCCCTGATGACGGTGGCGCTCTTGAAGCCGGAAACAGGGAAAAGCTATGTCATCGTAAAAGACCAGGCAAGCAAAAACCTACAATGCGTCGTTGCGCTGCAATATCGATTATGGTGCGATGCAATATTTAGAAACAAGTAAAATAAGCATCGGGTGAAAAACTAATAAGAGGATGGCCGCCAGCTGCGACACATATAGCAGCCATATTGTTCCCGTATTCTCAAGGTGATACACATTTGACTTTATTTCGATATATTCTAGGAGGCACCTCGGAGTAAGTATGCGTGCATCTCGCTGGCTGCCGATAGTGAGCGACGCATGAAATGAACGCGTGAAAGAGGGTGCGCAGGGGGTCATGAAGCTGGCTCTTGTCGGTCGATAGGGCATTCCTCCTTTGGTCGTATACGCAGGCCATGGGAGCTTGACTGGCTTTGCGGCACGTCGCCAATTGGAGCGATGATCCCGTCTGGATGCATGGTGTCCAGGCCAACTGGAGGTTCCTCATGATAAGGTCTGTTGGATCTCTCACCTTGCCGGTGGCCTTTGCGGCGACGCTGGCCTTTGCGAACTTGGCCAACGCCGCGGGAGACTACCCGACGGCAACGATTGCCGACTACGTGCTCGGCTGCATGCAAACAAATGGCCAGACACGTCAGGCGCTTGAAAGCTGTTCCTGCTCGATCGATGTTATCGCCTCGATCCTTCCTTACGATCACTATGAGAGGGCGGAGACCTTCAAAAGCATGTCGCTGACGACAGGGGAGGCCGCAGGGTTGTTTCGCGAAAGCGCGCCAGCGAAGGCGGCGCGCACGGAACTGAAACGCGCGCAGGCTGAAGCCGACGTACGTTGCTTTTAATCAGGCGAAACAGGCGCGCGTGGCGGTGCCTCACAGTCTCGCCGTTTTATTGGCCATTGGCTGCGAAATACCTTGCAATCCGCATTCGAGCCGTAAGGCGATCAGGCCACGCCCGGAAATTTTTGCTGGAACGACAGCAAAAGGTCGCTCATCACCTGTGGGTTGCGATGTTGCCGCGGCAAGCTTACGTCGAACATGCCGAGCACATGGGCAGGGCGCTGCGCAAGCACGATGATGCGGTCCGACAGCATCAGTGCCTCGCGCAGATTGTGGGTTACCATCAAGGCGGTCGTAGGCCGCGCCGACCAGACGGTCAAAAGCAATTGCCGAAGCCGCTCGGCGGTCTGTTCGTCGATGGAGGCAAAGGGTTCGTCCAGGAAAAGTACCGCCGGTTCGGTGGCGAAGGCCCTGGCAAGCGCTGCCCTGCGCGCAAGGCCGAGCGAAAGCTCCGCCGGATAGAGCGAGCGCATGCCGGCGAGGCCGAGAGTGTCAAACAGCTCGTCGAGACTCTTCGCTCTTAGGCTTTTCGGCAGCGCCAGCCTGACATTCTGCTCCACCGTCCGCCATGGCAGCAAAGTAGGCTCCTGGAACACGGCGGCGATGCGGTTCGAGCCGCCTTGCGGCAGTTGGAAAGAGCCCGAAAAGTCTTTGTCCAGTCCAAGCAGGATCCGCAACGTCGTGGTCTTGCCGCAGCCCGACGGCCCAAACAGGCAAGCGAATTCGCCCGGCCGGACCTCGAAGGACAGACCCTGAAGCGCCGTGATCGACACACCTTGCGCGGACCTGAAGGTCTTTTCGGCGATGTCGACCCTAAGCGGGACGGCGGCGCCAACGGGTTGCATGTCGTTCAATGGGCTGCACCAGGAGAAGTTCGATGACAAGCATCACCGCCACGAAAGCCAGCGTGTACGCGAGAATGGCGGCGACGTCGAAGAGCTGGAAATAGAGATAGATCTGGAAACCGACGCCATTGGAGCGGCCGAGCAGTTCGACCACCAGGACGATCTTCCATATGAGGGCGATGCCGGACCGCGAGGCCGCGGCAAAATAGGGCTGCAGTTGCGGCAGCAGGACATGGCGGATGCGCTCGAGTGGGGCGAAGCGGTAGACGGCGGCCATTTCGGCATAACGCGGATCAAACGCCCTGGCGCCTTCGCGCATCGTCACCACGACATTGGGGATCTTGTTCACGGCAACTGCGCCAATCGCCGCCGCCTCGTTGAGGCCGAACCAGATATAGGCGAGCACGATGACCACCAGCGCGGGAATGTTAAGAAACAGGACCACCCACGGACTGAAGAACCGGTCCGCACCGCGGTAGCTGCCGAGGATGACGCCGATGACCGAGCCGATAATCATTGCGGCGACGTACGCCGCAGCAACCCGTCCGAGCGTGGCGCCAAGATGATAAAAAAGGTCACCGCTCGCCGCTTCCCTGAGCAGTACCTGCCAGACCTGCCCTGGTGGGGGGAAAGCACGGCTTTGCCACAGATGAGCCGCGAGGCCCCACAGCAGGCAAAGTCCAATCAGGGAAACCGTTACCGTCAGCGCTGGTGTCAGCGGCGTCGCAAAGCCGGATCGACCCGACTTGTCTTCCGTTGCGGTCATTTCGCGAGTTCCGGCCAGAACGTGCCGGGCGCCATCTCGGGCGCCCTGCCAACCAGCTTCTCGCCGCCTATCGCGGCCAGCACGTGATAGAGTTTGCCCGCATCGACCGCTTCTTCGGCGACCGGCCGTCTGGGGATGCCCTGGCGATAGCGGTCGCGCAGTTTTTCCAGCTCCTTGCCTTCTGCGCGAATGAGCGGCGCCAGGCGCAGCCATTCTTCATCGGATCTGGCCAGCAACTCCTTGGCCTGCTTGGAGGCCTTGACGAAGCCCCGGGCGGCATCCGGATTGTCGTTCGCCCATTGGTCGTGGAAGACGTAGCCGAGCGCCGATACGGGGCCCGAGGCACCAAGCGCTTTCGCCGCATCATCCGCGCCGATCAACCGACGAAAGCCGTTGGCCTCGAGCCGGGCGCAGAAATGCCAGAAATTGAGCACGGCATCGAGTTCGCCTTGCATCGCCTTTTCAGAAATCAGCGGCGGCGCGCCAAAGACGACGTCACAGGCTGTCGGCAGGTCGAGGCCGTGATCGCGTCTGGCCAGCGCCTGGACCAGTAGCCAGCTCTTGTCGAGCGGGCCGCCGGCGACACCGATTTTCTTTTCCTTGAGGTCGGCGAGCGTCCGGATCGGCGGTTCCTCCTTCACCATGATTGCCCCCACGGCGGTCGAATAAGGGGCCAATGTAAGGTCGCCGCCCTCGGAGCGCTGGCGCGAGACCCACAGCCAGTCGGTCACGATCATGTCAATCGCGCCGGCCAGCAGCGCGACGTTGGTCGCATCCTCCCCGGCGAAGTAGACGATTTCCAGATCGATCCTGTTGGCCTCGTCGAGCTTGTGGCGTTTCAACGTATCGAGTTCCCAGCTCACGGTGCCGAACTTCAGGACACCAATTCGGACCTTAGCTTTCGCAAAGACGGCAACCGGCTTTGAGGCGAGGATGGCCCCCAGAGCCGCCAAGCGCAGCGTCGTGCGCCGCGAAATCATCATGGCGTCTCCTCTTGTAGGGTCGTCGACGAACCAGGAATGTCGATCAAATCGCTCGTTCCTTGCTCGGAACGGCACATTTCCAGCACACGACCTTGAGACTCGGATGTTCCTGAGACCATTTTGCGATCTCGGCGGGCGCCAGGAACATGCATTGGAACAGAGAGCCGCGGCTCTCGAAATAGAGATGTTCATCTCGGCAATTGCCCGGATTGGCGCTAAGGCACACCGTTAATATGAGATCGACCATGTCCATTTGGCACTTATCGTCGCCTGCGCGGCGAACTCTCCAGAGTTCGTGCTTTGGAGTTGCGCGGATTCCTGAAGGTGCCCAAACAGCAAACCGGTTGGAGTGAGGCTACGCGTTCGGCCAACAGGCGTCAATGATGTGGACCGCGTGTCGCTACACACCTCCCTTCGCGCAGTCGGGAAACGAAACAGGACCTTTGTACGATTGACTTCCTTCATCGGCAGTCTAGCTTTTCGAGGCGTGCAGGTGCTGCCAGTCCGGGGAGGAAGGACGAATAGTTCGCTCTCCCGCTTTAAAACGAATGCCGGCGATCAAGGCATCGACACGCGTAAAGTGTCCCGGGCACTCACACGATCAATGAGGAAATGCCATGCGCGCAGTCGCATTTTTCGCCGCCGTGTCCGTCGCCACCTTTGTCACTACCCAGTCTCAGGCACAGGATGCCGCGGCGGGTGAGAAGGTCTTCGCCAAATGCAAGGTCTGCCACGTCGCAGACAAGGACCAGAACAAGGTCGGTCCGTCCTTGAACGGCGTTATCGGCCGAACGGCCGGGACGCATCCGGGGTTCAGCTATTCCAAGGCCATGACCGAGGCCGGCAAGTCCGGCGTCAAATGGGATGAGGCCACGCTGACGACCTACCTTCGCGATCCCAAGGCGATGGTCAAAGGAACCAAGATGGCGTTTGTCGGCCTCAAGAAAGACGAGGACATCGCCAACGTCATTGCTTATCTGAAGCAATTCTCAAAATAACGCGGTACCGCCGGCCGTTGGACTGCGCTCGGCCGGCGTTGGCTCGGCTTTGCGCATGGGTCACGCAGCGTCTTGCAGCCTCTGCATCGCTGACGGCAGATCGAACAGGCTGTCGCAAACGAGGTCGGCGCAAAGCTCTTCAACGGGAATTTGGCTGTATCCGCCACGCAGCAGAATGACGGCCATGCCGGCGGCGCGGGCGGCGGCCACGTCGGCGCTACTGTCTCCGACCATCAGCGTGTCACGAGGTTCGACCTGAAGCAGGTCGAGCGCCAGCAACAGCGCGTCTGGCGCCGGCTTCAAGTATGTCACCGCGTCTCCGCCGACGATCGCGCCGAGATAGTCCGTCAGCCGAAAATGCAGCAGGATTTCGCGAGCTGCCAGCTGCGGCTTGTTGGTCACCACGGCCATGGCTATTCCGCTCAAATGCAAGTGCGTGAGAACCTCCCTGACGCCAGGCATCAGCCTCGTGCGGCCGGTCAGATGCCTGCGATAGATCGGCGCCATGACGCGGTTGGCCTCATCGAGCGCGCTGCCGAGGAGCGGCGTGCCGGAAGCCGCGAAGGCTCGTTCGACCAGTTTCCTGATGCCGCCGCCGATCATGGCCTTGACCTGATCCAGCCGCAGCGGCGGCAGATCGCGTCCGGCCAGCAATTCGTTGACGGCGGCCGCTATATCAGGCGCCGAATCGACCAGTGTGCCGTCGAGATCGAACAGGATCGCCTTGGGCGAGCGAAACGGCCTGCCTGCGGCGACGTTCATGCGGCACCCTTCCACTTGATCGAACAGCCGATCGAAGCGATCTGGTCAAGCGGTCCGTCGCCGGTTCGGGCAACTTGCTTCATCGCCTCGAACAGGTCGCGTCTCAGCCCGGGCAATTCGGCGTCGCGTCGCGACGCGTCCAGCCGGCCGCGATATTGCAGCGTCAACTCGCTGTTGAGCCCGAAGAAATCCGGGGTGCAAACGGCTCCATAGGCACTCGCCACCGTCTGGTGCTCGTCATGGAGATAGGGGAAAGTGAAGCCGTTCGTCCTGGCAAAGAGCTTCATGTTGTCGAAGGAATCATCTGGATAGGCGTCGGCATCGTTGGAGTTGATCGCGACAAAGCCGATGCCTTCGGCCTTGAGGTCATTGGCGTCGCGCACCATGCGTGAAATCACCGCCTTCACATAGGGGCAGTGGTTGCAGATGAAGGCCACCACCAGCCCGTTCGGGCCGGCGTGGCTTAAGATCGAATGCGATGTGCCGTCGACGCCGGGCAAAACGGCATCAGTGGCTTGCCAGCCGAAATCGCAGACAGGTGGGATTGCCGCCAAGATTTCCTCCGATGAAATGGTTTACGCCGCTTTCCGGATCGCCCCGTCGGCCGCCTGCCTGATGGTGCCGATATTGGCGCGATAGGCAGCCTCGGTGCCGCCCTTAAAGATGGCCGAGCCGGCGACCAGCACATTGGCACCGGCCGCGGTGACCAGCGGAGCGGTTTCGGGCGTGACGCCGCCGTCGATCTCTATGTCGATCGGACGATGGCCGACCAGCGCCTTGACCCGCCTGACCTTATCGACGACCGCCGCAATGAAGGCCTGGCCGCCGAAGCCCGGATTGACCGTCATCAGAAGCACCAGATCGAGCCGGTCAAGTACATATTCGATGACGCTTTCCGGCGTTGACGGGTTCAGCGACACGCCGGCCTTCTTGCCGAGATTTCTGATTGCCTGCAGCGAACGGTCGAGATGCGGTCCGGCCTCGGCATGCACCGTAATGATGTCGCAGCCGGCATCGGCGAAGGCGCCGAGATAGGCGTCGGCCGGCGCGATCATCAGGTGGCAGTCGAACACCTTGTCCGTTCGATTACGGATCGCCTTGACCACCGGCGGACCGAAGGTGAGGTTGGGCACGAAATGGCCATCCATCACATCGAGATGGATCCAATCGGCACCCGCCCGGACGACCGCTTCGACCTCGTCGCCGAGCCGCGAGAAGTCCGCGGAAAGCACCGAGGGCGCGATGATTGTCTTGGTATCCATGGTCGTCGGCTCCCATTCTGTCGTCCGTTTCCGGTCGCTGCACACCAACCGCCGTCATCTTGTCAGCGCGCCTTCGTCTCCGGTTCGCCTTCGAGCTTACCTTCCGCGAACACGCGGCTGCCGCGAATATCGGATTCCTCGATGGTGATAAGATCGATTTTCGTCAACGCCCGGTCGCGCGACGCGAAAAGCCGGCTGGCCTGGCGAAGCCGCGCCCGGTCGAGGCTATTGCGAACGGAGCGGGCATTGGAGAAATGCGGCAGCCGCATGCGGATCGGGAGATACTCTTCGAGCGCCTTGGACGCCGCCTCGCTGAGCCGGTAATTCTGTTCCGCCAGCATGATCTCGGCGATCGATTTGAGTTCGCTGACGCCGTAGTCGGGAAAGTCGAGGTGGTGGGCGATGCGCGAGCGCATGCCGGGATTGCTGTCGAAGAAGCGGTCCATCTTGTCCTTGTAGCCGGCAAGAATCACAACCAGATCGTCACGGTTGTTTTCCATGCACTGCAGCAGGATTTCGATCGATTCCTGGCCGTAGTCGCGTTCGTTCTCGGGCTTGTAGAGATAGTAGGCCTCGTCGATGAAAAGCACCCCTCCCATGGCGCGCTTGATCACTTCGCGGGTTTTGGGCGCGGTGTGGCCCACATACTGGCCGACGAGATCGTCGCGCGTCACCGCGACCATATGCCCTTCGCGGACATAGCCAAGACGATGCAGGATTTCGGCCATTCTGAGCGCCACGGTGGTCTTTCCGGTACCGGGATTTCCCGTAAAGTTCATGTGCAGCGTCGGTGCGCCAGAGATCAGCCCGAACTTACGGCGAAGCCGGTCGACCAGGAGCAGCGCAGCGATCTCGCGGATGCGGTTCTTGATGGGCTTCAGGCCGACGAGTTCGCGGTCGAGCTTGTCCATCACCTCGTCGATGTTGGACGCCTCGAACTCGGCCTGTAGATCAACCGATTCGCCCTGCGCGGCAGCGCTCTTTGCTATCGCGTCCAGCATGGTTCGCCTAGCTCCGTTCGCCTTCGGGCCTATCGGTCGCATAAGGCACGATCGAATAGCCCTGACTGCGGCCGTCACGCTCTTGGCGCAGCAGCCGGAACCCGGGTTCATTGGGTGGCCGGTTGACGATGAATGACATGCGCGGTGCTTCCCAGCCCTTGGTCGAATCGAAGGCGGTGACCCGGACATACATGTTGGGCATAGCTTTCCGGCAATTGTTGACTTCAAGCAGGATGCCCGCCGGGTCCCTCAGGTCGAACATCGGGTTGCCGTACATTTCCCAATAGGTGTTTCGCGGGTGTGGATCGTCCGTGTACTCGACGCTGACCGCCCAGTGGTTTTTCAGTGCGTATTTGATCTGCGCCGAAATCTGCTCATCGGTTAGCTCGGGCAGGAACGAAAACTGTCCCTGCGTGACCTTGTTTCCGGGATTGGTCATCATGGCGACGGTTCCTTTCGTCTAGAAGCTCGGCGTTGCGGTTGGCACAAAGTCGGCCGTGTCGGTCGATTCGTAGTTGAAGGTGACGTCCTTCCACGTCTCCAGGGCCGCCTTGAGCGGCGTGCACCATCTGGCCGCCTGTTCGAGGATTTTGGTCCCTTCGCGCAGATAGTCGCGGCCCTCGTTGCGGGCGAGGATCATCGCCTCCAACGCGACGCGATTGGCCGTCGCGCCGGCCTGGATGCCGTCCGGATGGCCGATCGTGCCGCCGCCGAACTGCAGGATGACGTCCTCGCCGAGATAATGGATCAACTGGTGCATCTGGCCGGCATGGATGCCACCGGAGGCGACGGGCATCACCTTGTTGAGCGAGGCCCAGTCCTGATCGAAGAACAGCCCGGTTTCGAGGTTCTGCGGCGTGCGCTCCTCGCGCAGCGTGTCATAAAACCCCTTGATCATAAGCGGGTCGCCTTCCAGCTTGCCGACCACCGTGCCGGCATGGATGTGATCGACGCCGGCCATCCGCATCCATTTGCAGATGACGCGAAAATTCATGCCGTGGTTCTTCTGGCGCGAATAGGTCGAGTTGCCGGCCCGGTGGAGGTGCAGGATCATGTCGTTGCGGCGTGCCCACTTGGCCATCGACTGGATCGCCGTGTAACCGATGACGAGGTCGATCATGACGATGCAGGAGCCAAGCTGTTTTGCAAATTCGGCGCGCTCGTACATCTCCTCCATCGTGCCGGCGGTGACGTTGAGATAATGGCCCTTGACTTCGCCGGTGGCGGCCGACGCCTTGTTCACTGCCTCCATGCAGTAGAGGAAACGGTCGCGCCAATGCATGAAGGGCTGTGAGTTGATGTTCTCGTCGTCCTTGACGAAGTCGAGGCCACCCTTCAGCGCCTCGTAGACGACGCGGCCGTAGTTGCGGCCGGACAGGCCAAGTTTCGGCTTCGTCGTCGCGCCGAGCAGCGGCCGGCCGAACTTGTCGAGCCGCTCGCGTTCCACCACGATGCCGGTCGCCGGGCCCTGGAAGGTCTTGAGGTAAGCCACCGGGATGCGCATGTCCTCGAGCCGCAAGGCCTTGACGGCCTTGAAGCCGAACACGTTGCCGATGATCGATGCAGTCAGGTTGGCGATGGAGCCGGGCTCGAACAGGTCGAGGTCGTAGGCGATATAGGCGAAGTACTGTTGCTCGATCCTGGTGCCTGGACCTGTGTTCGGGACCGGCTCGGATTTGAATGCCTTGGCGCGGTAGAGCTCGCAGGCGGTCAGCCTGTCGGTCCACACCACGGTCCATGTCGCGGTAGAGGATTCACCGGCGATGGCGGCGGCCGCCTCCTCGTGGTCGACGCCGGGCTGCGGCGTGATCCGAAACATGGCGATCAGGTCGGTCTCCTTGGGCCGGTAGTCCGGCTCCCAGTAGCCCATCTTCTTGTAGGGGATGACGCCCGACCTGTAGCGTTCCTTGCCCTCCTTGAGCGTGCCTGCTGAGGGCATGTCGATCTTGTTCATGGCAGGTCTCCTGTTTGCCGTTCAGGCGGCTTTCGCGGTTGCGATTTGGGGGTCGAGCTTTCCTGTGGCGTAACGTTTCGCCATCTCATCCATGGCGATCACCCTGATCTTCGACGCGTGGCCTGCGGTGCCGAAGCGTTCGAAGCGATCGCGGCAAAGGTCGCGCAGGGCGTCCATGGCGGGTTTCAGGAATTTACGCGGATCGAATTCGCGCGGGTCCTCCGTCGCAACGCGGCGGAACTGCCCGGCCATGGCCATTCGGCAATCGGTGTCGATGTTGACCTTGCGCACGCCGTAGCGGATGCCGCGCTCGATTTCCTCGACCGGGACGCCAAAGGTCTGGGGCATCTCGCCGCCATAGTTGTTGATGATGTCCTGCAGTTCCTGCGGCACGGAGGAAGACCCGTGCATGACCAGATGCGTGTTGGGCAGCTTTTCGTGGATCGCCTCGATCACCTGCATGGCCAGCATACCGCCGTCAGGCTTGCGGCTGAATTTATAGGCGCCGTGCGAGGTACCGCAGGCGATCGCCAGCGCGTCGACCCGGGTGGCGGTCACGAAGTCGACCGCCTGATCGGGATCGGTCAAAAGCTGGTCATGGGAAAGCGCACCTTCGGCGCCGTGCCCGTCCTCGGCCTCGCCCTGGCCGGTTTCCAGCGAGCCGAGCACGCCGAGCTCGCCTTCGACCGAAGCGCCGACCCAATGTGCCATGCGTGCGACACGTTCGGTGATGGCGACGTTGTAATCGTAGCTCGCCGGTGTCTTGGCATCCGCCATCAGCGATCCGTCCATCATCACCGAGGTGAAGCCGTGGCGGATCGCCGACAGGCAGGTGGCCTCGTTGTTGCCGTGATCCTGATGGATGCATAGCGGAACGGCCGGATGGATTTCGGTCAACGCCTCCATCATCTTGGCCAGCATGATGTCATTGGCATAGGAACGGGCGCCGCGCGAGGCCTGGATGATAACCGGCGCATCGCAGGCCCTGGCGGCCTCCATGATGGCGAGGCCCTGTTCCATGTTGTTGATGTTGAATGCCGGCACCCCGTAGCCGTGCTCGGCGGCATGGTCGAGAAGCTGGCGAAGGGTGATGCGGGCCATGGTCGTCCTCCTAGATGATGAGCTTCAGCGCCGCTGCCGCGACGGCTTCGGGCGTGATGTCGAAATGCCGGTAAAGGTCCGGGGCAGGGGCGCTGGCGCCGAAACCGGCCATGCCGACGAAAGTGCCGGTGTCGCCGATCCAGCGGTCCCAGCCGAGCCGTGCTGCGGCTTCGATGGCAATGCGGGGCGCCGAGCCGAGGACGGCCTTGCGGGTGCCGGCGTCCTGCTCCTCGAAAAGCTCCCAGCACGGCATCGAGACAATCGCGGCGGCGACGCCGTGCTCGGTCTCCAGCCGTAGGGCGGCGGCAACCGCGATTTCGACCTCCGAGCCGGTGGCGATCAGCGTCACCGCGCGGTGCCCGGCTGGCTCGCGCAGGATGTAGGCGCCCCGGCTCGACCGGTTCTCGTCGCTGTGTGGCTCGTCGCTAGGTGCTTGGCGCAGCATCGGCAGGTTCTGGCGCGAGAGCACCAGCACGCTTGGCCGCTTCTCGCTTCTCAGCGCCAGTTCCCAGCACTCCGCCGTTTCGATGATGTCGGCCGGACGGAAGACGTTGAGGTTTGGCGTCGCCCGCAGCATCGCCAGGTGCTCGACCGGCTGGTGGGTCGGGCCGTCCTCGCCGAGACCAATGGAATCATGCGTCATCACATAGATGACGCGCTGGCCCATGAGCGCCGAGAGCCGCATCGCGCCGCGCGCGTAGTCGGCGAAGCACAGGAACGTGCCGCCATAAGGCACGAAGCCGCCATGCAGTGCGATGCCGTTCATGGCTGCGGCCATGCCGTGCTCGCGGATTCCGTAGTGGATGTAGCGGCCGGCGTAGTCACCCGGCGCGATGCGGTTCATACCCTTGGTGATCGTCAGGTTCGAATGCGTCAGATCGGCGGAGCCGCCGACGGTCAGTTCGGTTGCGCCATTGATCGCAGCGAGTGCCATTTCCGAGGCTTTTCGCGTTGCAACCTTGGTGGCCTTCCCGACATGTTCCTTGCGGAAGGCGCCGAGCGCTTCGAAGACCGCGTCGGGCAGGGCGCCGGCGACCGCGCCCTCGAAGGCCTGGCGCCGCGGCGAGGCGGCAAGCCGCTGCTCCCAGGCGCGGCGTGCCGCTTGACCGCGGCCGGCAATCTCGCGCCAGGCGAAAAGGATATCGTCCGGCACCTCGAACGGCGCGAAGGCCCAGCCGATGTTTTCGCGCGTCGCGGCGATCTCCGCATCGCCCAGCGGCGCGCCATGCGTCTTTTCCGAACCGCCCAGATTGGGCGCTCCCTTGCCGATCACCGTGCGGCAGGCGATCAGAGACGGCTGGTCCGATTGCTGCGCCGCTTCGATTGCCGCCGCAACGGTTTCGGTGTCGTGGCCGTTCACCGACTGGACATGCCATCCAGCGGCTTTGAACCGCGCCGGCTGGTCCATCGATGTCGACAGGGAAGTGGGCCCGTCGATCGAGATCGCATTGTCGTCCCAAAAGACGATCAGCCGGGAGAGCTTCAGGTGACCGGCAAGATCGATCGCCTCGTGGCTGATGCCTTCCTGCAGGCAGCCGTCGCCGGCGATCGCGTAGGTGAAATGGTCGACGAGATCGGCGCCGTGGCGGGCCGCAAGCATGCGCTCCGCCAGCGCCATGCCGACAGCGGTCGAAATGCCTTGTCCAAGCGGGCCGGTCGTCGTCTCGATGCCAAGCGCATGGCCATATTCCGGATGTCCGGCGGTGCGGCTGCCCAGCTGGCGAAACCGCTGCAATTCTTCGATAGGCATGTCTTCAAAGCCTAGCAGGTAATGCAGCGCATACTGCAGCATCGAGCCGTGCCCGGCCGAGAGCACGAAGCGGTCACGATCGGGCCAGTTGGGGGCCGACGGATCGATATTGATGAAGCGGCTGAACAGCACCGTTGCGACATCGGCCATGCCCATCGGCATGCCCGGATGACCGGAATTGGCCTTTTGGACGCTGTCCATCGCCAGTGCGCGAATGGCGTTGGCCATGTCGCGCTCCGAGACGGCGGCGACGGGCTTCAGTGCTGCTGCCTGGCTGTTCATGGCGTCCTCCTCACGACACACGGTTCTTGCGTTCGATCAATTGCAGGATGAGCGGCGTCAGGATCAGCTGCATGGCAAGGTCGAGCTTGTTGCCGGGCACCACTATGGAATTCGGCCGCGACATGAACGAGTCGTGGATCATCGAAAGCAGGTAGGGGAAATCGATGCCGCGGGGATTGGCGAAGCGGATAACCAGCATCGATTCGTCGGGCGTCGGTATCCAGCGCGCGATGAATGGATTGGACGTGTCGACGATCGGCACGCGCTGGAAGTTGATGGCGGTCTGCGAAAACTGCGGGACGATGTAGCGGACATAGTCCGGCATGCGGCGCAGGATCACGTCCATCACCGCCTCGGTGGAATAGCCGCGCGTTGCGCGGTCGCGATGGATCTTCTGGATCCATTCGAGATTTATGACCGGCACCACGCCGATCTTGAGATCCGCGTGCCTGGCCAGGTTGATCTTGTCGGTGACGACGCAGCCATGCAGGCCCTCGTAGAAGAGCAGGTCGCTCGGCGGAAATTCGCGCCATTCGGTGAAATGTCCCGGCGGCGTGCCGTACTGCTTCTCCTCATCCTCATCATGGATGTATGTGCGGGTCTTTCCGGTTCCCCGGCGGCCATATTCCTCGAATACCTCTTCGAGGATTGCCAGTTCATTGGCCTCGGCGTGGAAGTGGGTGAAGTTCGGATTGCCCGCCTTTTCCTCCTCGGCCACCTTCGCCTTCATCGTGGCGCGGTCGTAGCGATGGAAAGCATCGCCTTCGATGAAGGCGGCGCCGATGTTCTCGCGCCGGAAGATCAGTTCGAAGATGCGCTTGACAGAGGTAGTGCCTGCGCCCGACGACCCGGTGATGGTAATGATGGGGTGCTTTGCCGACATGGTCTTCAGGCCCTGAAAAGGCCGCGGCGGCTGAACAGCGGCGCGCGCTCGCCGATGGCGCTCGGTTCGGTGTGGTAGCGGGTGATGCGCGCGACTTCGCGCGCCGATCCGAAAACCATGGGCACGCGCTGGTGCAGGTTCTCTGGTTCGATTTCGAGGATGCGGGTGATCGTATCGGTGGCGGCACCGCCCGCCTGTTCGACGAGATAGGCGATCGGGTTTGCCTCATAGACGAGGCGCAGTCGCCCCTGGCGGTAAGTCTTGCGCTTGTCGCCTGGATACAGGAATACGCCGCCGCGCATCAATATGCGGTAGCAGTCCGCGACCAGGGAGGCGATCCAGCGCATGTTGAAGTCCTTCTCGCGTGGGCCTTCGGTACCTTCGAGGCAGTCGTCGATGTAGAGCCGCACCGCCTCGTCCCAATGCCGGTAGTTGGCGGCGTTGATGGCGAACTCCTGGGTTCGCTGTGGGATGATCCGGCTCTCGTAGGCCTGGACGAAGGTGCCGAGCCTGGTCGAGAGAACGAAGATATGCGTGCCGCTGCCGAGCGACAGAACCAGCGCCAGCTGCGGGCCGTAGATGAAGAAACCGGCGCCCAGCTGGTTCACGCCTGCCTGCAAAAAGGAGGCGGCCGGATTCCCATCCGGCGCACCAATTGCAGGGAGGAGCGAGAAGACCGTTCCGATCGACACGTTGGTGTCGATGTTGGATGAGCCGTCGAGCGGGTCGATGGCGATGGCAAGAGGCGCTTGCCTGTCGAGCAGCACCGGCTGCTCCAGTTCCTCGGAAGCGTAAAGCGCGATCGGAGCGTGGCGCATGGCGTTGAGGAAGATGTCATCGGCGAAGACATCGAGATCCTTCTGGATGTCGCCGTCAGCATTGGCGCCGCGGGTTCCCGCAAAGGCCGTGCCGAGCACCCCTTGATTGATGGTGTTGCGGATCGTGGTGGCCGCCTGCGTCAGCTGACGGATGGTCGCTACGACGGCGGAGCGCAGTTCGTCCGGCTCGCCAAGATAGGAGTTCAGAAAAGCGTCGAGCGTTGCCGCTGGCATCGTAACCTCCCGATCCAGCCGCCTCTCCTCGGTCGGCCGGATTGGGAAAGGAGAACAAACGACGCTGGATAAGTAAAATTCAATAACTTTACTCAGGCACTTAAAAAATTTTAGTATGCTGTATGAGAAATCTCACGCTCAAGCAGTTCAAGACCGTTCAGGCAATCGTCGCCCACGGGAGAATTGTCAGTGCGGCCAAAGTGTTAGGCCTGTCTCCTCCAGCGGTGACGATTCAGTTGCGGCAAGTTGAGGAAGAGTTCCAGCTGGCCTTGTTCGACCGGACGTCGGACGGCATGCGTCCCACTGCCGCAGGTCTGGCCTTCGTCGAGACGGCACAGGCCATCGAGGAGCGGCTTCGTCTGCTCGAAGACAAGATGGATGCGATCAAGGGCGTGCGCGCCGGCAGCTTGCGGCTCGGCGTCGTTTCCACGGCCAAATATTTCGCACCGCGGCTGATGGCCGCCTTCATGAAGGAACATCCCGATATCGACATGCGGCTTGCCATCGGCAACCGCGCCGAGACGATCGATAATCTGAAGAACCACGACATCGATCTCGCGCTGATGGGACGCCCGGCGAAGGAAGTCCCGGTGCGTGCTTCGGTCTTCGGCGATCACCCGCTGGTCATCATCGCACCGCCCGACCACCCGCTGGCGTCGGCACGCGACATTTCCAAGGAGCGGATCGCCGAGGAGCATTTCCTCATTCGCGAGCCCGGCTCCGGAACGCGCATCTCACTGGAAATATTTTTGAGCGACGTGCCCGGCCGCATCGACGATCTCGGCGTCGAGATGGGCTCGAACGAGACCATCAAGCAGGCGGTGATGGCCGGGCTCGGCATTGCGTTCATCTCTGCCCACACCATCGCTTCCGAAACCGAAGCCGGCCGGCTGGTCATCCTCGACGTCGTCGGCATGCCGATCCGCCGGCAATGGTTTTCGGTGATGCGCAGCGATCACGCGATCTCGCCGGCGATGGCGACCTTCCACGATTTTCTGATGCGCAAGGGCGCGATGTACCTGCCACTGTTCGGCAAGCTCTATCCGCACGAGGACTGAACAGTAGAGGTCGCGCGAGTTAGGGCGCGCGGTCCAGGCAAACGCTTCAGATAAACGATGGTGTGTATCAGCGGCTGATCGGCTGTGATCTCCGGACCGACGTCCACGAGCCGAGGATAGGCAGGCATCGCTGGTGGCACGCATTTGCGGAGCCGAGGCGACCGCCCTCCAAGCGCTGGCCCACGCGGTAGCGCCCCCGCGTTCACGGAACGGGTGGGCTCTGACTGAGCGTCTGCTAGCCTACAATTGGTTCGGCGACAGCTTCTTCTAGGCCAGCTGCCGCTTGGGCGGCAAGACCGCGGGCCGCTGCTTGTGAATCGTAAAATTCCTCAAGTGCATAGACTCTGCCCCACCGCAGGGTGAACACGTGTAGACCACGGTTGACGTACGACGCGTCGCCATTGAGCAGCGTTGCGGTGCCGTCCCACTGGGCAAACACGGTAGTATGCCACGGCCAGCCCTTCACCCAGATGTGGTTGACCGTGAGATGGAGATTGGGCAGGACGCGGCCGAGGCGCTCAAACCAGCGGCGCATGGCTTCTTTGTCGCGGCGCTCACCACCAAGTGCGTGGGCGCCGGAAACGCGGTGATGGACATGCAGCGCGAGTGCCTTCACCGCCTCATCCCAGCGATGGTTGTTGACGTGGTCGAAGCTCTCTCGGATCGATTTCTCGACAAAATAACTGTATAGCATTTGACCTCTCCTCAAGCTTATTCGATGGCGTGATCGAGGCACCGTGTGGCGAGCCGAGCGGACGCGAGAGCCCACGGCCAGCAGCACGCCGGCTGCGGTCTGAACTTCGGCTCAGCGTATTGTCGCGTCGGCTCGCAGATGCATGTCAGTCTCGGTCGAGACCGTCACCTCATCCCCGGACCTTGAGAACGCGTAGAGCGAGTCCTGGTGGCCCGGCATGGAAAATGCCACGGAGTCGTCGTCGGCGAGGCCCATGACGACGCGCAGCGGATCGCCCCCGGTCTTCAGCGCGAAGGTGGCGGTGACCTCCAGGAGGTCGCCGTCGACCGGGACATAGTAGACCACCATGTCAAGGTGTCCCTCGTGCAGGCTGCCGGCTTCGATCGGGCGTCCGATGGTGGCCTCCTCGGCAAAAGCCGGGGCCGCAAGAAACAGCGCGGCCAGGAGCGATGCGCTCAAGGTTTGCGGATCATTTCGTATCTCCTTTTTAGATTGCGTTCGAACTCTATATAGGCTATAGATTACGAACGCAATCTAAAAAAGAGGTCAACAATGCGCG
The DNA here is from genome assembly GCF_040320865.1 of Mesorhizobium sp. M0598. Taxonomy (NCBI): domain Bacteria; kingdom Pseudomonadati; phylum Pseudomonadota; class Alphaproteobacteria; order Hyphomicrobiales; family Phyllobacteriaceae; genus Mesorhizobium; species Mesorhizobium sp. M0598. Next base: position 90,195 of record NZ_JAMYQL010000017.1, read on the forward strand.
TAAGTCGTACTCAGGCAGCGGAAAACCGAGAAACCGTAATCAACGTGGCAAGTCGCCTTTTTCGGGAGCGCGGCTTTGATGGTATCGGCCTTAAGGATCTGATGAAGGGTGCCGGACTGACCCAAGGCGCGTTTTACAAGCAGTTCGCATCCAAGGACGACCTGGCGGCGCAGGCGTCCAGGCGGGCGATGGAGAGCGCCACCCGTCGATGGTCGGCCGCGACCGCGGCAAACCCTGATGATCCGCTTGGCGCGGTGATCGCGTTCTACCTCAGTATGGACCATCGCGGAGAAAAGATGGACGGCTGCCCGATCGTGGCGCTCGGCTCGGATGCCGCCAGACAGGGCAAGGACGTGAAAGCGCCGTTCGAAGCCGGGATCAAGGAGCATCTCGAGATCCTCGGCCGTTTCATTGCTGAGACCAGTGACGGGGAGTTCGATGGCAGGGCCATGGCCATTCTCTCGACGATGGTCGGTGCGCTGATGTTATCGCGCGTCATCAACGATCCTGACCTCGCGCGGGCCTTTCTGGATGCGGCGGCCAATCAAGTTCGTGAATCAGCCGGCACTTGAACGGCGTCGCGGCGCCTGCGGCGCGCCCAAACTGACAGGAAAATAGATGCGACGGATTGTTGTTACGGGCATGGGAGCGGTTACGCCCCTTGCTGCCGATGTTGAAACGTCCTGGTCGCGTCTCCTGGCCGGCCGCTCGGGCATCCGGAGGCTTGCGGATGATGTGGTGTGCGACCTGCCGGCGAAGGTCGGCGGGGTGGTGCCCTCCACAGAACAAGATCCGGACGCTGGTTTCGATCCGGAAGCCATCCTTCCGCCGAAGGATCAGCGCAAGGTAGACCGGTTCATTCTCTTTGCGCTGGCCGCGGCACAAGAGGCGCTCGCCCAAGCAAGATGGGCCCCCGTCTCGGAAGCGGATCGCTTGCGCACGGCCACGATCATCGCCTCGGGCGTCGGCGGGTTCCCGGCCATAACCGAGGCGGTGCGCACGGTCGACCGGCGCGGCGTCCGCCGTCTATCACCTTTTACGGTGCCGTCCTTCCTGGTGAACCTCGCGGCAGGCCACGTCTCGATCCGCTATGGCTTCAAAGGTCCGCTCGGTGCACCCGTAACGGCGTGCGCGGCCGGCATTCAGGCGATCGGCGATGCGGCTCGCCTAATCCGCGCCAACGAGGCCGATATTGCCGTGTGCGGCGGGACGGAAGCATGCATGAATCTTGTCAGCCTCGGTGGGTTTGCGGCGGCACGCTCTCTTTCGACGTCCTTTAATCACCGTCCTGATGAGGCCTCCCGACCGTTCGACAAGTCGCGGGACGGCTTCGTCATGGGCGAAGGAGCCGGCATGCTGGTCATCGAGGAATTGAGCCACGCGCTGGCGCGCGGCGCAAGACCGCTGGCCGAGCTTGTCGGCTACGGCACGACGGCGGATGCTCATCACGTCACCTCCGGTCCCGAGGACGGCGACGGTGCGCGCCGGGCCATGGAGATCGCAATCGCCCAAGCAGGGATTTCGCCCCGCGAGGTTCGTCATCTCAATGCCCATGCGACCTCCACGCCGCTGGGCGACCTGGGTGAGATCGAAGCGATCAAGAGCGTGTTCGGGCGCGATTTCGCGATAGCTGTCAGTGCAACGAAATCGGCGACCGGACACCTGCTCGGAGCCGCCGGCGGGCTCGGAGCAATCTTCGCAATCCTGGCGCTCAGGGATCAGATGGCACCGCCGACCCTCAATCTGAGCGCTCCCGATCCGGCCGGCGACGGGATCGACTTCGTCGCAAACCGGGCCCGGCCGATGGCGATGGGCTATGCAATCTCCAATGGCTTCGGCTTCGGAGGCGTTAATGCCAGCGCGCTGTTCCGGCGCTGGACGGATGATCTGGCCGGCGCGTGTACCGGAGGCGCTCATGATTGACGCCTTTCGCTCCGACCTGTCGTGCTTCTCCCACGCCAATCCAAAACGAAGAAAGAAGTGACCTCCATGAACAAGACCAATCTAGGCGTCGCCCTGGTGACGGGGGCATCAAGCGGTATCGGGCACACAACGGCCAAAGCCCTGCAGAACGCGGGCTTTCGCGTGTTCGGAACCAGCCGTCGCGCGGTCGTCGACCGATCCGATGGCGTTACCATGCTGGCCTGTGACGTGACCGATGACACGTCCGTGGCGAAACTTGTCCAGGACGTGCTGGCCGAGACCGGGCGCATCGACCTGCTTGTCAATAATGCCGGCGTTGGCCTGCTTGGTGGCGCGGAGGAGTCCTCGATGGCCCAGGCCAAGTCGTTGTTTGACGTGAACGTCTTTGGCGTTATGCGAGTAACCAAAGCGGTGTTGCCGACAATGCGCCGCCAAGGCAAGGGCAGAATCGTCAATTTGAGCTCGGTGCAGGGGTTTATTCCAGCTCCCTATTTCGCGCTTTATTCGTCGACCAAGCATGCCGTTGAGGGCTACTCCGAATCGCTCGACCACGAACTGCGTACTTTCGGAATTCGCGTCGTGTTGGTGGAGCCCGCCTATACCCGCACCTCATTTGAAGAAAATCTCGCCAGGCCGGATCAGTTGCTTGACATCTATGACTCTGCTCGCGCTGGCATGAATGCAGCTGTGCGGAAAGCGATGGAAAAAGGCGATACGCCGGAAGTGGTGGCCAGGACCGTTTTGGCGGCTGCGACCGATCCCGCTCCGAAGGGGCGCTATGCGGCTGGAAAAATGGCGCGCCAGGTCAGTTTCCTGCGCCGTTTCGTCCCCGCATCCGCATTCGACAAGAGCCTGCGAAAGCAGAACGGACTGCCGGTCTGAGGTCGACAACAATGATATTCCTGTTTCGGTCGAGCCCATGCGAGAGCGCGTTCCAGGAGTTCACATTTTTTGGCACTGGCACAGCCGGACGCGCATCTTCGATGCGCGTGCGTCCGCGACCGAGCCCTGCGGTCATTGGCGTTAGATTAGTGCCATGTTATATTGCGGCGCGAAAGAGCGGGGGCCACGTTCCTTTCACACCCGTAAGTGATCCGTATGTGCGATCCCTGCAAACTGGTCGGTATCACGGAAACTCCCGGGCATGGGGTTCGGGAATCGATGGGGACAAGGGGTAATGCTCTACACGCTCGTTATGATGGTCTGCCTGACGGATGTGCCGCAGACCTGTGAACAACGCGAACAGATGGTGGACGGCCTGGCGATGAATCCCGGGACCGCCTTCATGCAGGCGCAATCGCTGGTAGCCCAGTGGATCGAGACGCATCCCGGTTATTTCGTTCAGCGCTGGCGCGTGCTGCCCGGCCGTGGATCGTGATATCCGCCGCGAAGATCGAATGAGGTTCTATTTCTTCGCGGCGAGCGTTTCCGAGACGGCCTTGGACAATTGATAAAGCCGCTGCTCGATTATCGTCGGCACTTCACAGACGTAGGTCAGTGATTGGACGCGTTCATTGAAAATTCGCGTTGCGAATTTCAGCTGTTCGGTTCGCCGATCGATCTCGTCGGGATCTGCATCCGGCTTTGCCCGCAATGCATCGACATCGGACGCTTCCTTGCGCAACGCGGCGGCCATTTCGAGCTGCTTGTGGGCGTAGCGGGAAATGCCGGAGATCACCTGGGAGCGCTCGGCGTCCAGGTGGTCGAACATGCCTTGCACCATCATCGCCATTTTGGGTGCAAGTTGCTCGGCCGGCAAGGAGGCCGCGAAATCCCTGATCTTCTTTTGAGCTTCCGCAATCGGCATCCGGCGAGCTGCCACTTCCTCGATCAGGGCGGAGATGGTGGGGTCCTTCGACCAGTCCTTCGCGGCTGAAGGAAGGTCCGGTCCGCTCCAGATCTGGCCGAGCGAGAGTTGCGGCACCTTTCGCTGCATGCAAGGCCAGTCTGGATCGGGGTTGGCTGCCATGGCGTTGACGCCCGGCGCGAGCATGGCGACCAGAGCCAGACCGCGAACATTGATCATTCGCGCCATCAGGCATTTCCTCCCGTGTCCTGTTTGCGGGTCATCAGGCCGCGCGAAGGGTCGTAGGCGATGATGGCGGCGGCAAGGAACAGCAGCGTGCAGCCGGCAACGACGCCCAGCGACAGCCAGTCAACCTGGCCGTAGAAGGCGAAGCGGATCAGTTCGACGGCGTAAGTAAATGGATTGGCGAGGCAGATTTTGTAGAGCAGGGGGCTAGCCTCCTGGATACGCCACAAGGGATAGAGTGCCGGAGAAGCGAAATAGCCGGGAAAGATGACGAAGTTCATGATGCCAGCGAAGTTTTCGAGCTGCTTGATCATTGAGGACAGAAGCATGCCGAGCGCGCACAGCATCATGCCTGACAGGAACAGCGCCGGCAGCACGGTGAGATAGCCAAGCGGCGGCGCCTTGACGCCCCAGAACCAGGCAACGATCAGGAACGCGTAAACCTGCGCGATCGACACGGCGACACCGGCGAGCATCTTCGAGATCAGTAAAAACCAACGCGGGAAGGGGCTGACCAGCAGGGTGCGCATGTTGCCCATTTCGCGATCATAGACCATCGACAGCGAAGACTGCATGCCCGAAAACAGCAGAATCATGCCGCACAGGCCCGGCGTGATGTAGACCTCGTAGAGCACGTAGGTCTTGTAGGGCGGGATGATCGATACGCCGAGCACCTGCCGGAATCCGGCGGCAAAAATGAACAGCCAGACGAGCGGCCGAACCAGCGAGGATATAAAGCGCTCGCGCTGATGCAGGAAGCGCAGGCACTCCCGCACGACGATCCCTTTGAGGCAAACGAGGTAGTGGTGGAGCCCAAACTGTTCGAACTTCACCGGCGTGAGGGCGGCGACTTTTGCGGGCATTGCGGGAGCGCTCATGGTGACATCTCCGCGATGCCGCTTGTTTCGATGCGGTTGAGCCTGGAAAAGGCGTCGCGGATCGAACTGGCACCGCTCGTCGCAACGACATCGGCGACCTTACCCTTGGCAACCAGGTCGCCCTGCCGCAGCATGACCACATGGTCGCCGTCTTCGACCTCATCGATCAGATGCGTCGCCCACAGCACACCGATGCCCTCGGTTTCGACGAGTTTGCGGATGGTGGCCAAAATGCCCGCACGCGACTGGATGTCGAGACCGACCGTCGCCTCGTCGAGCAGCAGCAGGGAAGGGCGGTGGAGCAGCGCCCGCGCGATCTCGATGCGCCGCATTTGGCCGCCGGAAAGACTGCGTGCCTTGTCATGCTGACGGCCCTGCATGTTGACTGTATCGAGCAGCGCGGCAATGCGCTGCCGGGCTTGGTGTCCGCCAATGCCATGCAGCGAGGCGTGGTAGGAGAGGTTCTGGTGGACGCTGAGGTCGAGGTCGAGCGTGCGTGCCTGGAATACGATGCCGACACGCCTGAGCGCTTCGCCCGAAGCGCGGCTGACGTCATGGCCGAAGATACGGATCGACCCGCGGCGGGTGCCGTAAAGATGGCTGATCAGTGAGAACAAAGTTGTCTTGCCGGCCCCATTGAGGCCGAGCAGAACGGTGAAAGTTCCCGGCGCGATCGAGAATGAGACGTCGTGGAGCGCTCGCTTCGGACCATAGGAATGGCTGATGCCGGCAACATCGAGCGCTGCCACCTCCTCCCCAGCTCCGCTTGTCCTCACATGCTGCATGCCGCTGGCTCCTTCGGGGCGCGCTGGTTATCTAGTGCACTTGCAACATCCCCGCGGCAAATATTCATCACGTCGGCCTCCCTGATCATTGCTGCGGTCTAGTGGGGCGATATGGCCACGCCCCAAGGCTGCTGGCCCACCGTAACCGATTGAACCGGCTCGTCCGTCGCCGTGTCGATGAATGTGATGTCGTTGGAATTGCCGTTGGTGGTGATCAGCGTCTTCTGATCGGGGGTGAAGTCGAGATGCCAGACGCGCTGGCCGACCAGGATGTATTTTTCCACCTCGTAGGTTTCGGTGTTGATGACGGCGACGTGGTTCGCTGGGCCGAGCGCGACATAGGCTTTCTTGCCGTCCGCGCTGATTGCGATGCCGACCGGCTGGATGGTTTCGGGCCGCAGTCCCGCAATCGCGAACTGGATCTTCTTCACCACCTCGCGTTTGAGACTGTCGATGACGCTGACGGTACCGCCGATTTCGGCACTGACCCAGATCTGTGATCCGTCGGGCTTGAATTGCGCAAAGCGCGGACGCGTGTCGACCAGGACGTTGTCGGTCACCTCATGGCTGTCGGTGTCGATGAAATGCGCCATGCTGGTGGTTTCGGAGGTGTTGACCATGGTTTTGCCATCGGGACTGACGGCCATGCCTTCAGGCTCCACCCCAACGGGAATCTCGGTCATGACCTGCTTGCTCTCGACGTTGATCGCGGTGACGAGATTGTCGTCCTCGTTGGCGACGTAGAGCGTCTTGCCGTCGGGCGAAAGCACGAACAGTTCGGGATCGGGGCCTGATGGCAGCGTGCCAACGATCTGCAGCGTCGCGGTATCGATGATTTCGATCGTATCGTCATCGCTAGCGCACAAATAGATGAACTTGCCGTCATGCGAGATGGTGATACCGCGCGGCCTCTGGCCGACTTCGACGGTCTTCACCACTTGCATCGTCGCCGTGTCGACGACCGTTATCGTATTGTCTTTCTCGTTGGAGACATAAACGGTGTAAGCCCACGCCGGATTGGCCATGAGGCCGAGGATGGCGAGTGCGCAAGCTCGTCTCTGCACGAAAATTCCTCCCGATTGGTTCTACTTAAGGACGCATTTCGTTTCCGGCTGATCGACGCCGAGCGTATCGAGCTCGGAGATTTGGTGGAGATAACCCTCCTGTGGCGATGTCGAGACCACGGATTTGGTGTCGCCGAGCAGGATTGGCTGGCGAAGCTGATGGTTCCACTGGCGGAAGGTCAGCTTCTGTCCCTTGAAGGCGGCGACCGAGAAATCGTCCGAGCCGATGTAGTCGCTGATCTTCTTCGGATCGTCGCCATTGGTCCGCGTGCTGGCTTCGCCCACCGCCCGCACCGCCGTCCAGGCCGACATATCCTTGGACAGCATTCGCCGGCCGGTCGTCCTCAGGAAACGGCTTTGCATTTGAATGCCACCCCATTGCTCGCTCGCGGGATGCCAGGACGATGCGACAAGACCGGCCGTGCCAGCGACCAGCCGCGGTGTCCAGGTGCGGTAGGGCACATAGGTTCCGAACACCTCGCTCTCATCGGCGACAAGCACCACGTCATGCTCCGGCAGATCCTGCGTGAACACGGAAATCTGCTGCTGTATCTGCGTGGCGCCGGTGTCGGTGCGGCGCGCCGTGCCAGTGTCTTTGAACTCCTTCTCGGCGACGATCTGACCGCCGAAGCGGGCCGCCGCGCGGCGCAACGCGGCCGCATAGAGATAATCCCGCTCATGCGAACCATAGAGCAGCACCCAATTCGGCCATTTCTTTATCACGAGATACTGCGCCAGCGCGTCAGCCAGCATGCTTCGTGTCGGCGCCACATGGAAAATGTTTATGCGGCAGTCTTCCTCGCGCAGGCTGTCGTCTGTGGCACCGACATTGAAGACCAGAACGCCCTTGTCGCGGGCGATGTCGGCGATCGACAGCAATTGCCTGGCCGAGAGGTCAGCGACAACATAGCGGTCACCTTTGGCAATCAGATCGTTGAACGCCTGAACCGCGTCCGCGTCCGGCTTGACCTCGGCTATGTCGAGGCTGAATTTCTGGCTGAGGAACTTTCCTGTCGTGTTGTTATCGCCGATCGCCACATTGGCGCCGGCGACACCTTCGTCGCGTGGCGGCAGGTCCAGCAGGGAAAGCGCCAGTTGCGGCGCGTAGGCCCGCAAATAACCTATTCTGATTTCGGTTATCTTTCTTTCCGGCCTGTCGGCCGCGACCGGTTGCTTGCCGGTCACTTCTTGGGCCATCACGCCTGTAACGTTGGCGGTCTGGAAAAAAAAGCACAAAAAGGCCGCGAGAGTGCCTGGCACCGCGCTCGTCATCGATAAAACTGCCCATTCTTGCACTAAAGTCCGATTGTTCCCGGACCAGCGCGAATTCAAGGTGCCCACAATGAGCTTAGCGGACGCCACAAGATTTATCAAAGCCGTGCAAGTGGACTTACGTGTCTGCTTTAGTCCTATGCCTTTTCGAGGATCCGGCGATGAATGAGCGTGTTGCGGTCTCATCCGCAGCAATGGCGGAATGAGAAACTCTATGGGTCGTCATGGGAGGATTGCCTGATGAAAACGCGCGCCGCTGTCGCCGTTGCCGCCGGAAAGCCGCTGCAGATCATGGAGGTCGACCTCGAAGGTCCCCGTGATGGCGAGGTGCTGGTCGAGATCAAGGCAACCGGCATCTGCCACACCGACGAGTTCACGCTGTCGGGCGCCGACCCGGAAGGCCTGTTTCCGGCGATCCTCGGCCATGAGGGCGCCGGCATCGTCGTCGACGTCGGCAAGGGCGTCACCTCGGTCAGGAAGGGTGACCATGTCATCCCGCTCTACACGCCGGAATGCCGGCAGTGCCCGTCCTGCCTGTCGCGCAAGACCAATCTGTGCACCGCCATCCGCGCCACGCAGGGACAGGGCTTGATGCCGGACGGCACCTCGCGCTTCTCGATCGGCAAGGACAAGCTGTTCCACTACATGGGCTGCTCGACCTTCTCCAACTTCACCGTGCTGCCCGAGATCGCGGTGGCCAAGGTCAATGCCGACGCCCCGTTCGACAAGATCTGCTACATCGGCTGCGGCGTCACCACCGGCATCGGTGCTGTCATCAACACGGCCAAGGTCGAGCAAGGCGCGACGGCGGTCGTGTTCGGCCTCGGCGGCATCGGCCTCAACGTCATCCAGGGCCTGCGCCTTGCCGGCGCCGACATGATCATCGGCGTCGACCTGAACAACGACAAGAAGGAATGGGGCGAGAAATTCGGCATGACGCATTTCGTCAATCCGAAGGAGATCGACGGCGATGTCGTGGCTCATCTCGTCAACATGACCAAGCGCGGCGCCGACCAGATCGGCGGCGCCGACTACACGTTCGACTGCACCGGCAACACCAAAGTCATGCGGCAGGCGCTAGAAGCGTCGCATCGCGGCTGGGGCAAGTCGGTCATCATCGGCGTTGCCGGCGCCGGCCAGGAGATCTCGACGCGGCCGTTCCAGCTGGTCACCGGCCGCACCTGGATGGGCACCGCCTTCGGCGGCGCGCGCGGCCGCACCGACGTGCCGAAGATCGTCGACTGGTACATGGCCGGCAAGATCGAGATCGATCCGATGATCACCCACACGCTGAAGCTCGAGGACATCAACAAGGGCTTTGACCTGATGCATGAAGGCAAGTCGATCAGGAGCGTGGTAGTTTACTGAGGAGGAGAAAGCCGCCGGCTAACCAGCCAGCGGCCGAAAATGCAGATGTTCAACACGGGAGGAGACAAAAATGCCGGAAAAACTGCATCCTAAAATCGACAATGGACTGCCACGGGAAAAGGCCGACTTTGCCGGCGGCACGCTGGTCTGCGCCTGCACCAGCAACCCGGTCAAGGTGAAGGTCAAGGGCCAGATCGCCCATAACCATGCCTGCGGCTGCACCAAATGCTGGAAGCCGGAAGGCGCACTGTTCTCGGTCGTGGCGGTTGCCGGTACAAACGACGTGACGGTGACCGAAAACGGCGACAAGCTGAAGATCGTCGATCCGGGCGCGCTGATCCTGCGCCATGCCTGCACCGGCTGCGGCGTCCACATGCACGGCCCGGTCGAGCGCGACCACGCTTTCAAGGGGCTGTCCTTCATCCATCCGGAACGCTTCCAGGAAGACGGCTGGTCGCCGCCGGGCTTCACCGCCTTTGTCTCTTCGATCATCGAGTCCGGTGTCGATCCGAGCCGCATGGACGGCATAAGGTCACAGCTGAAGTCGATCGGGCTCGAACCTTATGATTGCCTCAATCCAGGACTGATGGACTATATCGCCACCTGGACGGCCAAGAGGTCCGGCGCGTTGCCGGCCTAACGACCATCAGACACTATCTTTGGGGGCCGGACGAAATCGCCCGGTCCCAGGCGTTGGAACGAACGCAGGCGAGCGCGTAGACGGACACGCTTCGTAAGTCATTGCCGACGTGCTGTCAGCCTCGGGGGCGTTGGGCTCAACGGGAATACGCTGAAATTGGTCCAACCGGATCGTATAGCTTCAAGATCAGCGACTGCGATCAGTTGGTTCTGGCTTGGCGCGGCCCAGATCGTGGACTAGCTTGGATATCGCGGGCAAAGTCGCGCCCAAAGCGCGATGGCGGCAAGGTGGTGCTCCTTACCAGTACGATATCGAGCGCCTAGCGGCGCTTGAACGGCAGCACCATCAGCTTGCTGCGTTTTGTCCAGGAAACCAGCCCGTATACCAGCGCGTCCCCAGACCAGCCGATACCATCGGTGCGGCCGCGAACAAGGCGGGCGTCGGGGAAGCGTCGTGTGGCGGCCGGCAACAGTGCGAAAGCCGGCGGTCACTGGCTGTCACGCGAAGCCGGATGTCGGTCACGACCTGTCTCTGTTTCAATGGATCTGTCGCCGGCACATTCGGCCGATTTGGGCCACCGGGCAAGGCATTGCATTTCAGAACGGCCACATCTGCCGCATGGCGCCGCGGAAATCATGGGCACATTCTGCTTTAGCCGGCCAAGATGGCAATGTACTATTTGCCAATAAGCTGGCCATGGTTGCAGGACTATTCTAGGCCAGACCAAACCGAAATGAAGCTGATGACCGATCGCGCCAGGTTCCTGATCATTGACGACCATCCGCTGTTTCGCGAGGCGCTGCATAGTGCCGTGCAGATGGCCTATCCGGAGGTCGACACGGTGGAGGCGCGCTCGATTGCCGAGGCGCTCGAGCTTCTGACGGATGCCAAGCCGTTCGACCTGGCGCTGCTCGATCTCAGCATGCCCGACGTGCACGGCTTCGAAGGGCTGCTGCAGCTCAGGACCCGGTATCCGCGCCTGCCGGTGGTCATCGTCTCCGGCTATGAGGAACCGAAGATCATTTCCGAGGCGCTGTCCTACGGTGCGGCCGGCTTCATCCCGAAATCGGCGCGCAAGAGCGACCTTGCCGCCGCCATCCGCTCGGTGATGGAAGGCGCGATCTATGTTCCCGAGACTTATGAAGGCCGGCCGCGCGACGCCGACAGCACCGACCGCGCCGAGATGGTGCAGCGCCTGGCTACGCTGACGCCGCAGCAGCTCAAAGTGCTGCAGATGCTGCGCCAGGGCCTGCTCAACAAGCAGATCGCCTATGAACTGCAGGTCGGCGAGACCACAGTCAAGGCGCATGTCTCCGAAATCCTGCGCAAGCTCAACGTCTACAGCCGCACACAGGCGGTGATCGAGGTCTCGAAGCTCGACAATGCCGAGCTTTTTCGGGATCCGGCGGGGTTTTGAGAGGGCTCGCTAAAAAGCGCACTGTCACCGTAGTCGACCGCACTCGTGTCACCGCAATCGGACTAGTCTAGCGACGGCTCTCACGTTCCTGACACCAGCTAAGCAATCCGCGCCTCTCTAGTCAGATCAATTCACGCGGCGATTGCTCTGCAGCAGTTAGCCGCTTTCCCGCTTTCCCTCGTCTACTTTAGCGCGAAGAAGTGAATCTGCTTCATATGAATTACCGCCTAGGCACAAGTAATGGCTGGAATTCGGTGACCCGTGTGCTGGGAAGATACGACCAGTTCAAGCCAGCAGATGCGCCAGCAGCGCCCTTAGCTGCGCTGGCTTCAACGGTTTGCGCATCAGTTCGATGCCGGCAGCGCGGGCGGCGTTGGCGACTGTCTCCGAACCATCGGCGGTGACGATCAGCGCCGGCACGGCGCGGCCGAGATAATCACGGACCTCGGCGATTGTGGTGGTGCCGAGGTCGCCGCCGTCGAGATGCTGGTCGGCTATGACAATATCTGGCAACCAGTCGGTATCGCCAAGCAAGTCGAGCGCGTCACCCGTCGAGGTGGCGGGGCGCACCAGGCATTGCCAGCGCTCGAGCAGGGAGGTCATCGCCTGCAGCACGTCGATGTCGTTCTCGACCAGCAGCACCCTTGTGCCGAACAGACCGTAGCCGCGCGGCCGCTCCATGTCGACGGTGCTGGCGATTGGATCGGCCGTGTCGCCGATCCCGACCGGAACGTCGATATGGAAAATCGTGCCATGTCCGACCTTCGACGAAAACGTGACGGGATGGCCGAGTGCCGCGGCGATGCGGCGCACGATGGCCAGCCCCAACCCCAGCCCGCCGGCGGCAAGCCCGGCATCCGTCGGGATCACGCCCCGATGGAATTCCTCGAATACCGCCTCGCGCTGGTCGTCGGGGATGCCGCAGCCGGTATCGGCGACGTCGATGCGGATCGTGTCGCCGCGATGCCTGGTGCCGACCAACACGCCGCCCGAGCGGGTATAGCGCAGTGCATTGGACAGGATGTTCTGCAGGATGCGGCGCAGCAAGGTTCGGTCCGAACGAACGAGCGCATTGACCGGCCGGAACTTCAGCGTCAGCCCCTTCATCTCCGCAACCGGCTGAAAATCCGAGCGCAGAGACGAAAACAGCGTCTCCAGGCTGACATCGGTGATGTCGGGCTGCACGACGCCGGCATCGAGCTTTGAAATGTCGAGCAAGGTGCGGAGCAGGTCCTCCATAGTCTCCAGCGATCGCTCGACCTGGCGGACCAGCTTTCTGCCTTCCTCGCTGGTCTGTACTTCGGCAAGCGCCGAGACCGACAGATGCGCGGCGTTCAGCGGCTGCAGCACGTCATGGCTGGCGGCCGCCAGGAACCTGGTCTTGGACAGGTTCGCCAGCTCGGCGTTTTCCTTGGCTGCGTTCAAGTCGATGTTCGACTGCTCCAGCCGGCGCAAGGTCGAATGCAGCTCTTCGGTGCGGCTGCGCACCCGGCTCTCGAGCGAAATGGCGGTCTGGAACAGCGAAAAGGCATTGCCTTGCTGGTCCATGGAACGCTCGACGCGGCTGATCAGCGCGGCGTTGATCTTCTTCAGCCTTTCCAGGTCGTCGATGTTCCTGAGCGGCATCCCGGATTTCCTACTCCGCCGCTTCGGCCGCCTTGCGTTCACCGAAGGCGATGCCGGTGAAGGTCTGGTTCAGATGCATCGAACGGTACTGTTCGCCATAGGTGCCGAAGCCGAGGACGTTGTTGACCTTGTAGAGTTCCGAAATCTCGCGATAGACCTGCCGATTGCGCGCGTCGAGCCGGCGCAGCACGCAGTCGAAACCGAGGATCAGGTCGATGCCGCCAAGCCTTTTGCTGACGTCGCTGAGAGCGGCGCGGGTCGCCTCGACCATGTCCTTAGGCTGGGCGACGGCAAGCACGACACCATCGTCGATGGCGCAGAAGAACGACAGCGAGCCGTCCGCGTGCATCTTCTGGATTGAACGGCAGTAAAATTCGCCGCCGACTTTCACCACCACCGGGTGCGAGGCAAAACTCAGTGGCGTCAGCATCTGCGCGACGACGCCGACCGAGGCGGCATATTCCTCGGCGGCAATGGTGGCGTTGAATTCGCGCACGATGCGGTGGTCGGGATCGGATGCCGTCACCACCAGCTTCTCGTCGGTGGGAACGAAATTGTCGGTCTTGAACACGTGGAAAGGAATTTCCGTGGTGATCAGCACGATGATGGCGCTGTCGGAGGTCACTTTGCCGTTCGAGATCAGCCGCGTTGTCTCGAATTTCAAATCATCGCCAGCCGACCCGCCGATCAGTGGGATGTCGTCGAGCCCCCAATGGATGGCGGAGGTCACCGCTTCTTCGGCATAAGACAGGCCGTCGATCAAGCAGAGCGCGAAAGTGGTGTCGGCTCGCTCGTGCCCGAGGCGCTCGTGTAACGAACGCCTCAGCGCCTCGACTTCGCCGGTAATCCCGTCCATGCCCGATGAGGACAGATTTTCGACCATGATGCTGGCTGCCGAAAACGATGCGGAGGGAAGCAGCATAGCCAGGATCTGGCCTTCCTCCAGCCCTTTGGGCGTTATCTCACCGGCCGTCGAGCAGCCGGCATAGTGGAGCGCCGGCGCGTGGGTCTTCAGCGCTTCCGACAGGGCGACGGCCTCTATGAGGCTCTGCGAGAAAAACAGGAGGGCAAACCCGGCGTCAATGGCCGCTGCTTCCGCTGCCACCGCCCGGGCGAACGCATCCGCGTCAGATTCGTCGGTGGTGAGCACCGAAAGACCGCATGCATAGCGCGTCCGTGACTTGGCCAGCGGCTTCCTCCTCCATTTCCTCCGACGCTTTTTTTGTGCGCGTCTGGCGCGCTGGCGTCGAGGTCATTGTTGTCTTGAAGCGGTGCTTTGGCAATGAGCCAACATGATGGATTTGAAGTTTCTGCCGTTTGACGGCGTCCGCGCCGCCACTCACAGACGAAAGGCCGCATCGCACCGCCATCCGTGCAACGAAGGCCGAGCTGAATTTGCCGCAGGCGAATGTCCACGGATCACGGCTGGCAGGCTCGACGTGCCAAGAATGGGGCAGGATATCGCGCTTAGCCGTTGCCGCTTTGGACAGGGTGCCAGTCTAGCCTGGCGGTTGTCGTGGTCAATCCGGGGCAGGTGACAGCCTACGCCAATGCGCTCGGCAAGCGGGCCAGGACCGACACCACCGATGCTGCTGTAACGCTGCCTTCGTTGGGTCGAGCAAGCGGCAAGTGCCCGTTGCGCGGCACCGAAGCCGAGGCCCTGGCCGGGCTCGTCGCTCGCCGCCGTCAGATTGTGCGGATGATCGCAGCCGAGAGAGCTATGCCCGCACCGCCATGGCAACGCAGGCACCAAAGAGCATCCAGCCAAAAGGAAAAAGACCGGCTGGAGAAGGTGTTGTTTCGCGGTTATTTCCGATCGCTTAGACTCAATTAGGCGACTTTGAGATCTTTCATCGCCTTTTCAACGACATCCTTGATCGGCCTCGATACATCTTCGGCAGCCTTGGTCGTCACGGCCTGAAATTCCTTGGCCTGCTCGACGGTCTTGTCGAGCTGCGTGCGCAAGAAGGCAGTCTGGAGTTCGATGAACTCGGACGGCGACTTCACGGCAACCAGGGCTTCGAGGTGCGAGAAGCCGGCTTCGGCATTGGCGCGCAGAGCAGCAATTGTCTTCAGCGACAACTCGTTGCCGACGGTCTTGGCGGTTTCGAAGCTCGACTGCAGAGCCTTCTGGGTCGTCTCGGTGCCTGACGCAAATTTCGCATAGGCTTCTTTCGACTGCTCGACGCCCTTTTCGGCGACAGCGCGGACCTGGTCGGCGGCCTTCGACGCGTCGAAGGTGGGGAATGAGGTATTTTCAACGGTGTCAGCGGTCTTGGCCATAGTTTCCATCCTTTCCGGTGGACGGCCTTTCACAAAAGCCGTCTCGTTCATTTACGAAACTGACGTTACGGCATTTATAGTGCATTGCAATATTTTTGTGCGACGCACCATCCCACTTCCAGCGTTCCGAGGGGGCATGCGGAGGGTCGGTGGCATCTCGAGATCGCCGGTTCTGCAGGAAGAACTCTTCTGGACGGACCACCTGATCCAGCATAGCCTCGCAACAGAGCACGACGTTTTGCCACCTGGGTATCTACTTCAGCCGCTATTCGGCAACCGTCCAAGTCTACGTCAACGAAAGCGTTAAATTCGTGCGCCGCAAACTTTCAGTCGGCGTACCCGCTGGGCACAAGGCGATCGCTTTCCTTAGCGCGCCATCGAGAAGTTGCCTCGATATGGCGGTGGTTGACGCGAAGGCGCGCCTCTACCGCTTCCAGTGCGCCGTGAAGTGACCACCCCTGGTGGTCTATCGGTTAGCCAAGTTCCGGATCAGTGCGGATGCCTGAAGAAGACAACCGCTTCCTATCATCCAGGCATACAGTCCCACATGATCCGACGGGCTGAGGCCGGTGGGCAAATGCACGATAGGCATTCGAACCGACTCATCGTCGATCACCAACTCAACGGATCGAAGATCCGGTGGCACGTTTCCGGGAATTGCCAAAATTGGGGTGTCCTTGTCCCAGACCAAGCTTGTCGCCAGCGACTCTTCATTATAGGCAACCGAAACATCCGCCCTGTGCCCCGGTGGGCGCCAAAGCTCCAGTTTGAGGTCATAAACGCAGCCTGTCAGACGATTTTCGACCGGCACCATCCAAGGTTCCAAGGTGGCGGCCGTCGTGTCGGAAATGCCACGAGACCCACCTATGGTTTGGAGCTGACCAGCGGCATTCCCCAATAGATCCGAAATCGCAGTCAAACTCGAAGAAGCGCCCGCCGCCCCGTTAGAGGTTGATCCAGAACCCGATGCGTCGTCAGTCACCACAACATCCGCAGGTCCCGGCAACGCAGTGACCGAGCCATCGTCACCCATCAAAGTGACAGTCGATCCACCCTCGATATGCACGAGGTCGCCCAGTCTGAACAGTTTGCCGAGCTGAGGGCTGTCCGCGGGAGGATCGACAGCGACAACGACATACTCGCTGGCCGCAAGAGCGCTCGAGCAAGAACCAACTGCTGCGATGGCCGCAGCCAGTAGGAAAATGATTTTGGGTTGCCGATACATGACGCACGTTCAACCATACGCTTGTTTTACTTGCCTTCAAGATAGATCCTATCGCCAGCCTCACCCTGCTTCAGTCTTCCAAGGTGATAAGCAACGAGGCCATCGTTGGGATATTGAATGGCCAGCGATGCAAAGGCAGCAGCGGCAGTCTTGTCACGCGCGGACATCAGCAAATAAGCTTGCGAGTAAGCCTCCACCATCTCGCGATTCATACGCCCGTCCTCCAGCAACTCGAAGGCTGAGATCCACTCAGTCTTGCCTTTCAGACACAACACACCGGATGGCCGAAGCAGGTAGTCATCGGAAGAGTTCGCCACCTCCTCGCTGATGCAGTTCATGGTACCTAGAAACTTGTTCGCGCCTTCGAGCCTGGCAGCGGTGTTCACCGTATCGCCCATGGCCGTGTAGTTGAAGAATCGATTGCCCCCAAAATTTCCGACAACTGCAGGTCCTCGATGGACGCCGATACGAGTGACGCCAACGTCGTGGCCTCTAGACTTTACATCTGTCCGAAATCTTCGAGACATCGCGACGGTAGCGAGCGTTAGTTTTAGGGCCCTTTCGGCTTGGTCCTCCTGCACACCCGGTGCACCAAAAAAACCAATGACTGCATCGCCTATCAGTTTGTCTATCGTGGCTCCATGTTCAATGAAGAGACCACAAACCGCATCGAGGTATTCATTCAGAACCGTAGCAAATACCTCTGGTTCCGTCCGTTCGCCCAAACTGGTGAACCCCTCAAGGTCGGTGAACACGCACGTTATCAAGCGTTCGGATCCGCCGAGGCGCAGTGACGCCGGCTTGCTGACTAGCTCTGCCACGACTGCCGGGCTGAGATACTGAGAGAACGCGTTCTGGACGAAACGCCTTTCTTTCGAGTCCCGGTGCCATGCCAGAATTGCGACGAATCCGGAGAGCCCTAGCAGCAGCATCGACGGCGCGACCATTGGTAACAGAATCCCGGCCTTGGCAAACGCGGTTGCTTCTAAGATCAAAACCGAAACGACTGCGCCGATGATGACCATAGGTTTCACCAGCACTGATATGCGGAGCCAAGCGACCCAGATGCAGAGCGCCGTCGCGAGAACGAAGGGCCCAAACGCCGCCACCGCCCCTGGCGTAATGATTTTGTCGCCCTTGATCAATCTCGCCAGCGCATTGGCATGAATAACGACACCCGGCAGCGCTCCGGCAACAGAGCCGTTCAGCACGGCAAAGGGGGTTGCATGACGATCCTGCAGCGGGAGGTCGACGCCGATCAAAACGAACTTCCCGGCGAACCAGGCCGGGGGCGCGAAAGCGGCGGCGTGTGCCGGATATATTGTCCATCGTGCCGGATGAATGCCTGTAGCCCGATAGTAGACCATCTTCTCCGCAGCTTGCGATGCCGATATGCCGGCGGTCTGCGCGAGCGCTGATGCAAAGCTAGGTTGCCAGTTGCCATTCACCACGCGCCCTGGAAATTCTTCCCGCACAACCGCGTCGACCCTATCATGAGACAGGGCGGCCAGTCCGCGGATGGCGCTTGGCGCGAAGCGACTAAGATACGACAGTTGCTTGTCGGTAAGGTCGTCCTCGTGTGATGCAGATGCGACAATTACCGGACTTTCGGCCGCCTCGATAACCTCAGCTAGGCGCCGATCCTTTTCTGCCTCGGTTGGCTGATCGAAAAGCAAGTCAATGCCTATTGTTCTCGGATGAGCCTTATCGATTCTCTGCACAAGGTCGGCCAAGGCACCCCGATCCAGCGGCGATCTATAGGGAAACCTTTCCAATGTCTGCTCTGTGATCGTTACGATCACAATGTCTGTCGGGGGCGCGACGAAGGGCGAGATGGTCGTCATCAAGACGTCGCGCAGCAGTTTCTCGCCTGAGGGAGAGAATGTGGCAATGCAGGCGCCCAGAATGAAAAAGAATCCGAGCGACGCGAGAAGGCGCCCTTTTTGAACCATTCCGATCGGCGTGAAGACGGCCAAGCTGCGTGCAATTCGTTTCGGTGTCTATCGGCGTGAATCTACACAGCATAGACCGCTGACGAACTGTGGGCTAGCGGTCGGCCCTTCGCTAGATCCGCTGGACTTGACACTGCGAAGCACCGGGCTCAGTCTCGCAAGACTGCTCCGGTTTTATCCTGTCCATCGACTGGTGAATCCGCTGCATGAGCTGAGACTAAGGATATACAGCCATGATGGCGCTTCGCTTCGCCATTGCGCTTCTTCTAGTTTCGCTGAGCGCCCAAGCGTGGGCAGAACGGCGCGTCGCGCTGGTCATCGGTAATTCTGCCTATAGATACGCGGTTCCACTTTCCAATCCAAAAAATGATGCGGTGGATATGACCGCAAAACTGCAGGCGTTGGGCTTTGAGGTGGTTGCAGGCGAGGACCTCGATCTGAGCGGGATGCGCGGCACGGTTCGAGATTTCATCGGCAAGCTGGATGGTGCCGACATGGCGCTTCTCTTCTATGCCGGCCATGGCGTCCAGGTGAACGGCACCAACTACATGGCTCCCGTTGATGCGCGGCTAATCCACATATAACGACCTCGACTTCGAAGCCGTGCCCATGGACCTCGTCTTGTCGGCCATGGAGCGAACCACGAAGGTCAACCTGGTATTTTTGGATGCTTGCCGGGACAGTCCTTTCTCACAGAACCTTGGGCGCTCGATGGGTACGCGATCAGGGTCGGTCGGTCGGGGCTTGGCAAAGCTAGGCACGGGCGTTGGATCGCTCATAGCCTTTGCAACGCAGCCCGGGAACGTTGCGCTGGACGGCGAGGGAAGGAACTCGCCGTTCACATCTGCGCTGCTGAAGAATCTTGGTACGCCTGGCCAGGACATCTCCCGCGACCTCATCAACGTCCGTAGGGATGTGCTTGAAGCAACCGACGGCAAGCAAGTGCCATGGGACAACTCCTCGCTGACGGGCGACGTCATTTTGCAACCGTTGTCCGGAAACACCGCTGTCACGGCGGGTGCGAAAGGAGGGGACGTAGAAGTCGCCTATTGGGAGACCATCAAGGAAAAAACGGACAAGCGCTTCTTTGAGGCCTATCTCAGACAGTATCCAAGCGGCGCCTTTGCGGCGTTAGCCAGCTTGAAGATCGACGAGATCGAACAGGCAGCAACAGATCGTGGCAAAGCCCCCTCGATTTCCATCGAGGGCGTGGAGGTTGCAGAAGCTCATCCTGATTTAGATGTGACGCAAGCTTTGGCTGATCCGCGCGCGTTGACAAAGGCAACGCAAACAGAGCTAACGCGAGTCGGCTGCCTTGTCGGACAGGCAGACGGCAAATGGGGACCGGGAAGTCGGAAAGCTCTTCAAGCCTTTGCCGAGCAGCGGGGATTGAAGCTTGCCAGCCTGGAGCCGACGAAAGAGGTGTTGCGCGCAATCAAGAATATCCCAGAACGTGTCTGCGCTCCGGTCAAGGTAAAGGCTTTTGATGGCGCGTGGGCACTGACGCGGCGCGCAGGTAATTCCGCCTGCGATTACACTGAACAGTCAACGACAATCTTTATCGATGGAACGGAAATTTCCGCGATGGTGCCTTTGGCCGGAACAATCACCGCCGACGGGGCATTCGACATCTATTTAAGTTTCGTCGATGACGATGGTGCGCCAAGGCAAAACCATATCATCGGCAGGCTTCAAGGTGCGAAAGGCAGCGGTGAGTTTTCTCGAGTCGGAGGCGAGTGTGCAGGTGTCGTAAGACTTGACAAGCGTACTGAATAGGGCCGGCATTTGCGGGTCCGTGCAAACGCCGACCAAACCATTCGGACGTGGTCCGTCTCATTGAACCAACGTTGAAGTCGCGTGGACTTTGCCGTCGTCGCGCACCTCGTAAAATTTGTCGTTGTCAATGTAGATAAGATGACAAACTGGTTTACCTTGGTCTTGTGAACAGGCCTTGTCACCGTCGAAAGTCAAGGGAACTTTGACCTTTATCTTAGTTTTGTTGTTCACCAAAGCTTCGCCAATGATCTGTTTTTTCTTCCAGTTCCAGACAAGAGTGGCAGTTATGGCAGCTCCAGCGTCGTATATAATTACATTTACCTTTTTCCCATTAGCAAAAGTCTTAAATTCTTCCATCGATGCTTTCTTCGCGCTACTTGGTAGATCCTCGGCCCAAGCGGACATAGCAAGTGAAAACGTAGCTGCGACAACAAGCGATAACAGTTTCATCCTATCCTCCCCATCCCCCGCCGGTTTGACTGACATGTCTATATATTCTTAAGCGAGGAGACTGAAAATTATCATGATAACAAGCTTTCAAGAAGCGGAAATCAGCGCGTCCTAGATGTCGTTGGGGACATTTGCTCAAGTTGAGCGAAGCCGCACATTCTAGCATGTTCCCTAGGATTTGCGCTTAAGCCAACGCGTTCTCGGTGTTTACAATGCGCAGGCCGCCCGAGCGTGTGATGCGCGGTGTTTGGATTGCGAGCCTCATTGCACTTACCGCCGCCTATCTTGCCGACCAAGCGGGCCTTGAGGGCATCGTCTCGAAGCGCGCCGACAGCCCGTATCGAAGCGGCCCGACGACGAATTGGCTGAAGACGAAGAGCTTCACAGTCCAGGAATACGAACTATTGGGCGTCGAGCGCGAGCCGGGCAAGGCGGCATTCGCCTTGCTGGCGAAGCCCGGTACCGGAAAATATGCCGGTTCGGCCTTCATCACCTTGAACCAGGAGATGCGCGAACGGCTGTGGAAGCGTGTCCAAGAGCACGCCGGGCCACCGCCGAAGGGCATAAAGCGGCCGGCGACCATGGGTCAGGCCGGGGTGAAAGCCCACGTCAAGCATCTACGGGGCGAGTTCGGATTTCGCCACGCCTCACTGCAGGATTCAGAGAGGAGTGATACCTCCAGCGAACACGGCACGAATTAGCCGGCCTCGCCTCGGACCTTCGACGCCAGTGTGCCAGCATGATTGTTTGTCGAGGAGCATTACTCAACGCGCTTTGGCCCGGGTCATTCTCGCACTCGACTTTTTACTGATTACATGGGCGGATGGCCCCGTTGGGGGAGCCGCAGACGCGCTCGGCCGAAGGTGTCTGGCATTTGGTCTGAGATCGATCGGGTCGAAGCCAATTTCCGCCTGCTGCGCTTCACGCTATTGCAAGACATTCAAATTTGAGCTTCCGCACTCATGCTTTGTCGAGAGTATCTCCGTAAGTTTTAGCCGTTCTGAATCGCCGTCGGCGACGATGACGACGAAATAGGAGAACGCAATGGCTCGCAATCACGTTGAACGTCTTGGAGAGTTTAGGGAAATCTTGGTCGCGACGCGGCGCGAAGGAGTCCGTAACGTGCACCATACTCGCGACGCAATGCGGGCAAGTGGCTTTCAGATCGGGGACAGCGACGGCTCCAGCTACGGAGCCGAGCTGAAGGTGCTCCAAGAGGAAATTGAGGCAGTCGATCGCGCCATCGAAGACGAGAAGCGGTTGGCCCTGGCCCTCGAGAGCGCGGCTCAATCCCGCCGACCGACTAAACCGAGAATCGTGAAGGGAACATAGAGTCAGGTAAGGCCCTTGGCGCCCGTCGCGTCGATCGCCTTCGGTACAGTGTCGGGCTCGTCGCCGCCGTGGCGCAGCGCCCTAAAAGCGGACGTTTCGCTTTCGGCCCCTAGTGCGACTTAGAGCATCTGCTCGGCAAAAATCGCTCCTATGAACTCCGACGTCGCATGGCGGACCAACAGGTTCGGCCAACATCAGGTGAGACGCAGTCCCAACAAACATGCAGTTCAGACAATCGATTACGCGTCTTTGTTGAAGTCGTGCCATGCGGCCGATCCGAAAGGATCAGCCGCATCCGGCCGGGCCCGTGTAGACTAAGTTGCATGGACTAAGTCAGAGGCCCGCAATGCGCAGTCAATATCCACGAGGCCAAGACGCGTCTGTCTCGTCTTGTCGACAGGGCGGCCAAAGGCGAATCCTTCATTATCGCCAAATCCGGCAAGCCGATGGTCAAGGTCGTTGCCATAGCCGCACCTGCGGCCGGCGAAATGCGTCGGGTGGGGTTTATGGCCGGGCAGTTTTCAGTTCCGCACGATTTTGATCGCATGGCCGATGACGAAATCGAGAAGCTGTTGGCGGCCATGCACGAAACTTCTTCTCGATACCCATCTTCTGCTCTGGGCGGCGGGCGAGCCCGAAAAGCTCCCGCCCAGCCCTCGCTGAGATCGAGAATGCCGATAACCACTTGACGTTCAGCGCCGCAAGTCTCTGGGAGATTGCCTTTAAACGTGGTCTGGGGCGCCCTGACTTCACGTCGGGGTCTGATGGACAATGGCTATCCTGAGCTGCCAATCACCGGGGAGCATGCCGTTGCAGTGGAGGGGCTTCCACCCATCCACAAGGACCCATTCGATCGGATCCTGATTGCTCAATCGATTGTGGAAGGCATTACTTTGCTGACCGTCGACGATCTGGTCGCCCAGTATCCTGGGCCCGTCCGTCGTCTCTGATCAAGCGGACCCCAAGCCCCTCGGTAGGGTAGTCCAGTTATCGCTTCAGACCACCCATGAAAGCCTTTACTCGAGCAGAGTCGACTTGGTTCCACCAGACGCCGTCGTGCTTCAGCGCGCTGGCGATGATGACCCCGTCGACGATGGCGAGGATATCCTTGGCATTGTCCGGCGTGACACCGCTGCCGACCAGCGTCGGCAGGCCGGCGGCCTGCTTGATCTTACTTGTGTAACCCAAATCCGCGGCGTGGCCGGTGCGCTGGCCAGTGGCGATGATGGCGTCGGCGTCGAAGAAGACCAGGTCCTTGACCAGTTCCTCCACCGGGCGGTCGGCGACGATGGCGTGTGCGCCGTGCTTGACATGGGCATCGGCGAAAATGCGGATGCCGTTGGCGCGCAGCCTGGCGCGGTAGCGTGCCGCGCGGCCCGATTCGCCTTCGACAAAGCCCTCATTGGCGACGTAGGCATTTGCCCATTGATTGACTCGGACGAAGCCGGCGCCGGCTGCGCTGGCGATCGCCAAGGCCGGGATCGCGGCATTGGCCAGCACATTGATGCCGATCGGCCTGCCGAGTTCGCGGCGGATGCGGTCGGAAACCACCGCCATGTAGGCCGCCGTCTCCGGGCCGATATCATCGGGCTTGGCGAAGGGGATGTCGCCATGGTTCTCGACGATAACGCCGTCGCAGCCGCCGTCGAGATAGGCCTTGGCGTCGTCGAGCCCGCGCTGGTAGATCGCCTCGATAGCCTCGCCGTCATAGCGTGGCGCGCCGGGCAGCGGCGCCAGATGAACGACGCCGATCACCACCTTTGTGCGGCCGAAAAGGTCCACGAGCGCGCCGCCGCCAGATTGGCCGAGCTGGGTCATGAGAGCTCCATTTGATCGATGAGCGCCGCCATCTCGGAGGCGGAAGGACAGGATGCCAGCGTGCCCGGCCGTGTCACGGCGATTGCGGCGGCGGCGAGCGCCAGCTTCAGCGCCGAGATGACCGGCATGCCCCGGGCAAGCCCACCGGCCAGACAGCCGCAGAACACATCGCCCGCGCCGCTGGTGTCGAGCGCTTCGACTCGCGGCGCGGGCAAGCGAAGCGGTTCCGTCAGGTCCGTGCCAAGCACGATACAGCCTGCGGCACCGAGCGTGATGACGACGGTGCCTGCGCCTTTGGCCACCAGCGCGCCAGCGGCTGCTGTCATGTCATCCCGGCCGGTCAAGATTTGCGCTTCGGATTGGTTGACCACCAGAACCTCCGCCAGGCCGAGATCGGGCAGCGAGGCCGTGTCGATCGGGCTGGCGTTGAGAACGGTGCGCGCACCGTTTTCCTTTGCTGCTCTGAGGCAGGCATTGGTCACGGCAGTTCGCAAATTTCCCTGGCAGACGAGGATGTCGCCGGGGGCGATCCAGCGGACAAGTGCTGTCTGCGTCACCGGATCGAAGGCCTCGCTGCAGGCGACGCCGCTGACGATGAAATTCTCTCCGCCTTTATCGACGACGATGGTCGAGCGGTCGCTCGGCAGCTCGAATTCGCTCACCTCAAGGTCTGACAGCTCGCTGTCGAGGCGGCTCCTCATGCACGCGCCAGCGGGGTCCTTGCCGAGCGCCGTCCAGAACGTCACCTCTGCACCAGTCCGTGCTGCTGCGACTGCCTGGTTGGCGCCCTTGCCGCCGAGCCCGTCGGCATAGCTCACGGCATTCAAGGTCTCGCCCGGAGCAGGGAAGCGGCCGACGCGAAACAAGATATCGACGCAGGCATTGCCGACGACGTGGACATGCATGGCTCAGCTCTCACCGGTCGCCCAGCCCAGCATCTGTTCGAACAGGGTCTTGTAGCCTGGCCAGGCGATGAATTGCGGCGGCAGCCAATGCGGCCCGACATCGGATGTCCAGGCCACGGTGCGGCCCTTGCCGTAACGGCCGGTGACAAGCAGCGGCAGCGAGCCATAATCCGACGACACGCTGGCCAGGACCTCGGCCCCGTCCTTCAGCGTCACCTCGTTAAAACCGAGCAGGATCGGCCAGTCCGAGCCGAGGCCCCTGAGGATGGGATGGCTCGACCCTGGTTTCGGCACGGGCGCAAAACCTTCGGGAACCTCGACGCGGTCGTCGTAGGCCAGGCAATTCACCGGCAGCACGTCCTCGACCGGGGTCTTGCGGTAGCGCGCGCCGCCGTTGATGCCCTGGAAGCTGTAGTAACCGCCGAACATCAATAGACCGCCGCCGCCGCTGACGTAATCGCGGAGCAGGCGCAGGCGGTTCGGCGTCGGCTTGGAGTGGATCCAGGTGTCGGGATGCAGCAGCAGCGTGTTGGCGCCGATGTCGGAGAGCACGACCGCGTCATAGGCCGACAGCGCCTCCATGGTCTGTGGAAAGCCGCGCTGCGCCTCATGCGCCGGCATGAACGTGACGTCGAAGTCGGTCGCCTTTAGTGCGCCCAGCAACTCGTCTGCGCCGGTGTGGTAGGTAACGGTCGGAAACTGGTCGAAACCCTTGATATGGGTCGCGGTCGACACCCAGGATTCGCCGGCAAGCAGGATCTTCTTCTTGGACATTTGAACTCCAGTGTAATTCCAGGCCGCTTAGAGCAGCGCGAATACGCTTTTCGGATTGGCGATCAGCATGCGGTCGATGGCCGGCTGCTCGACGCCATGGCGTTTTAGGCGCGGTATGAAATGCTTCAGGATATAGCCATAGCCGAAGCCGCCGAAGCGCGTCAGCATGATCTTGAGGAACACATCCTGCGACAACAGCAGGCGGTCGCCGAAGCCCGCCTCGACAAGGGCGGCGATGGCGCGTGCATTCTCCTCGTCGGAGGGCGATTGCGCGTCCTGGTCGGCGTAATAATAGTCCATGCCGATCATGTCGTATTCGACGAACGCGCCGCGCCGAGCGAGGCTTTTCTGGTAGTCGGGATCGTCGTGGCTCGGGTTCATGTGGCAGAGCACGGTGTGGCGAAGATCGGCGCCCTCGGCCTCGACGATATCGAGCACGTCGTGCGCCAGCCGCTCCCAGCCAGGCAGATGGATCGACAGCGGCACGCCGGTGATGCGCGAGGCGCGCGCCGAAGCCCGCAGCGACTTGCGTTCCTCGGCGGTGAAATCCTTGCTGACGCCGACCTCGCCGATCAGCCCGGCCATGATCGGCGGCTGCGTCCCGCCGCCGCCGACATCGTTGACAATGAACTCGGTCACGGCGTCCACATCCATCGCCTTCAGCCATTCGGGATGGGTGTGCTCGAGATAGAAGCCGGTGCCCATGACGATCTTCAGGCCGGACATGCGGCTGATGCGGGCGAGCTTTTCGGGGGCGCGGCCGATGCCGATATTGGTGGCATCGACTACGGTGTGGCCGCCCAGCGCGCGATAGCGCTGCAGCTCAGACAGCGCCAGGTCGGCGTCGTCGAGCGAGACGTTGTCGCGGTTGACGTATGGGTTCATGCGCAACTCGCCGATGATCTCGATGTTCACCGGCTGCTCGGCGATCGCTATGTCATCGGGATGGCAGGGGCATTTCCAGCTGCGCGCCCCGTCGAGCAAGATGTGCTCGTGCATCAGCGTAATGCCCATCTTCTCGACCGGAACCGGGCCGAGCACGGTCATCACATGGCCTGTATCGACCCCGATCGCCAGCCGCTGGCCCGGCACTGCGTCATCGAACAGACCGCTCATCGGCTCAACGGCTCCGCACGGCGCCGCGGAACAGGCGGAAGTTCAGCCAGATGGCGATCAGGATGATCGTTCCGGTGACTATCGGCGTCAGGAAAGGCGACAGATGCGCCAGGATCAGGCCGTTGCCGATGACGGCCACGGTCAGCGCGCCGAGCACCGTGCCGATGATCGTTCCGCGGCCGCCGAACAGGCTGGTGCCGCCGAGCACGACGGCGGCGATTACTTCCAGCTCGAAGCCCTGGCCGGCATTCGAAGATCCCGATCCAAGCCGGGCAGCAATAATGATCCCGGCAAGGGCTGCCGCGGTGGCGGAAATCACATAGACGAAGAGCGTCGTCTGCCGCGTGTTGACGCCGGCGCGCCGCACCGCCTCGGCGTTGGCGCCGATGCCGGTGACATAGCGGCCGAATGGCGTCTCGTTGAAGGCGAGATAGGCGATGGCCAGGATCGCCAGCGCGATAAGCGCCGGCACCGGCACGCCAAGGAACCAGGCGCGGCCCAGCACGGTGAAAGCGCTTCCTGGCTCGATCGGGATGGAATAGCCGCCGGTGATCAGCAGCGCCACGCCACGGATCACCGAAAGCCCGGCAAGCGTGACGATGAAGGACGGGATGCCCTCATAGGCAATGAAATAGCCCTGTACCGCCCCAAGCAGGGCACCGAGCGCCAACATGGCGAGGATAACGACTGGCCACGGCAGGCCAAACTGCAAAAGCGTCGCCGACAGCGTCGCCACCAGCGCCAGCACGGAGCCGACCGAAAGATCGATGCCGCCAGTGGTGATGACGAAAGTCATTGCCGCGGCGACGATCAGCAGCGGCGCCGACTGCCGCAGGATGTTCAACAGATTGGGCGATGTCAGAAACGCGTCGGTCGCAACCGAGAAGATGATGCAGACGACCAGAAAAAACAGCGCGATCGAGACGACGCTGCCATTGGCGAGCAGCGCATCGCGCCAGGTGCCCCTGCGTACTCGTGAGGGCTGGGCGGTGTGGATTGCGTCGCTCATGCCGGCGCTCCACCGCGATAGCCATTGGTGGCGGAACGCGCACTGAACTTGCGGCCGACGATCAGATTGACCACGTCTTCGATATTGGTGTCGCCGATCAGCCGCTCGGCGACATTGCGCCCTTCATACATGACCTGGATGCGATCGCAGACGAGGAACAGATCCTGCAGCCGGTGGGTGATCAGGATGACGCTGACGCCGCGCGCACTGACCGCGCGGATCAGTTCGAGCACCGCCTCGACTTCGGCCACGGCAAGCGCTGCCGTCGGCTCGTCCATGATCAGCACGGCCGGCTCGAACGAGGCGGCGCGGCCGATCGCGATCGACTGGCGCTGCCCGCCGGACAGGTTTTCGACCTTGAGCCGCGTGTCGGCAATGACGATGCCGAGCCGATCGAGCATCTGGCGCGTCTCGTCATGCATGCGCTTCTTGTCGAGAAAGGAAATGCCTGCGATGCGGCGGCGCGGCTCGCGGCCGAGAAACAGATTGCCGGCAACATCGACCGTGTCGCACAGCGACAGGTCCTGGTAGACCATCTCGACGCGCGCCGCACGTGCGTCCGCCGGCGAGCTGAAGATCACCGGCTTGCCGTCGATCTCGATGGTACCGGCGTCGGGAACCACTGCCCCCGACAGCACCTTGCTCAATGTCGACTTGCCGGCGCCATTATCGCCGACCAGCCCCAGCACCTCGCCCGGCTTCAGCGTCAGCGACACGTCATCGAGCGTCTGGATGGCGTTGTAGCGCTTTGAGATGCCGCTCATCCGCACCCGATAGGTCTGGCCACTGCTCATCTGGAATTCCACGCGATTGCAAGGAATCCGCGGCGCAGCCTCGGGCGGCGACGCGGCTCGGTCGCCGACGCAGTTTACTTGAACATCGCGCGATATTGATCAACATTCTTCTTGGTCACGATCGTCACCGGGATATTGATGATCGGATCGACTTTCTCGCCCTTCTTGAGCTTACCCAGCGCTTCGACCGCAGCCTTGCCTTCGCCGGCCGGATCCTGCTGCACGACCGCCACCACCCAGCCGTCGTCGATGCCCTGAACGGCCTGCTTGGTCAGATCCCAGCCGAACACCTTGACGTCGCCGGTGCGGCCCTGGCTGGTCACAGCCGAAACGGCGCCGAGCAAGGCCGGTTCGCCGGTCGCATAGAGCGAGTTCATGTCCGGATTGGCGGTCATCAGGTTTTCCGAAGCGCTCAACGCGGTCTCCTGAACGTTCTGGCCGTCGACTGTGTCGAGGAAGGTGACGGCCTGGCCGCTTTCGGTCACCGCCTTCTTGAAGCCGTCGAGGCGCTGGTTCTGGATAAATGAATTGAGTGCGCCGACGATACCGATCTTGGCCTTGCCGGCCATATCGGTCTTCACATAGTCGGCGTAGAATTTGCCGATGTCCTCGCCGGCCTTGGTGTTGTCGACGCCGATGAACGAAATATTGTCGCCGTCGGGGATCTGCGCGTCGATGGCAATGACGGGAATGCCGGCCGCCTTGGCTGCAGTGATCGCAGGCTTGACGCCGTTGACGTCGATGGCGACCAGAATGATGCCGTCGACTTTCTGCGTGATGTAGTTCTCGATCGCGTCGTTCTGCGCGCTCGGCACATTGTTGGCGTTGAAAATGACCAGCTTGGCGCCAGCGGCGTCGGCTGCCTTTTGCGCGCCCTCGTTGATCTGGTTGAAGAACAGGGCCTGCTGGTTGATGTTGACGAGAGCGAACGTATCGGCAAGCGCCGATCCCATGGCTGCCGAGCCCATGGCAATGGCGGCGGCACAGCCGGCGAGAAGTTTGAACAGACGCATTTCGGTTCCCCTTGCTTGCGGACCAGACCTCGGCTGGT
Organism: Mesorhizobium sp. M0598; assembly: GCF_040320865.1. NCBI lineage: Bacteria > Pseudomonadati > Pseudomonadota > Alphaproteobacteria > Hyphomicrobiales > Phyllobacteriaceae > Mesorhizobium > Mesorhizobium sp. M0598. Next base: position 119,685 of record NZ_JAMYQL010000017.1, read on the forward strand.
CCCGTTGGTGCTACAGGCACGAGGCAAGCATTCAAGAGACTTGAATATTTGTCAATCCAAATGAACGCAGAGCGTTGCTCAGAAAGTCGCCGGCGTGTTGACCCAGAAAATGCTAGCGCGTTCCTCGCCGATGTTGCGGTAATGATGCGGCAGCTCCGACCTGAACACGAAGGCATCACCCGTGGCGAGAGCATGGCTCTTGCCGTCGACGATCAGTTCGATCCGCCCGGCGAGCACGTAGCCGACTTCCTCGCCGGCATGCTGGATCGGACCTTCGCTCGAGCCCTCTGCCTCGATGTGATGAATGTTGCATTGTAAGAGGTGGCCAGGCGAATACGGGATGATGCGTTCGAGCGAAATTCCTTCGCCACGCCGTAGCGCGTCGAGAGCGATCAAAGGCCTTGCTCCCGCCCGGAATACGATCGCCTCGTCGTCGTCGACTTGCTCGAACATCCAGCCGATGTTGGTGTCGAGAACCTCGACCAGACGGTGAAGCATGGGCAGGGACGGCGAAGCCTTGCCGTTCTCGATCTTGGACAGCAGGCTTTCCGAGCAATTCGCAGCCGCGGCCAGCGTCTTAAGCGTCATGCCGCGTGTCTGGCGGGCGAGGCGCAGCCGAGTTCCAAGTCTTGCGGCATTTACTGTGGCGTCCGTTTCTGACTCTGGCCGCCGTCGATCGATTTTGTTCATCTGTTCGCCAACCATTCAACGGTCAAGGGCAACTATCGCGCGAGCAAAAGACCTCGGCTGACGATTTGCAAGTGCTGATGCGTCAAATTCGAGACTGCAGCCGCAGCTGCCTCATCCGGCGAATGCCGCTCCCGCATGAACCGTGCTGATGAACCCGCGCCAGTTATCCCCTATCGCTTGGCTGTCCATCGTGGTCGAAATCGCCAGCCGTTACCGCGTTTGCGTCACGTGGCGAGTGGACTTGGAACGATAATGCGGGCAAGGCGGGCCACGCAGCCAATCTACACAACCACGGCCGCGCCGACACGATAAATCTGGACTGTCACCGAATTTGCGGAGCGCGCCCAGAAGTCACCCGCGGCAGCGCCCCATGGCGTTACGCCCAGGGCGCGCAGGCTCTCGATAGCCGCGACGTATCCAATGAAATCCCTGGGGCAGTCGCGCACCGCTTGAGCTTCGGCAATTTTCAGAAAGTCCAACAAAATTAATGGACTAGCACCTTGCTGATGTAAGTTGCGGAAGCGACGCGCTGTTAATGCTTTAGAAGTATAGACACATCGACACGAGGTGCGAAGAAGCAACGCCAATACAGCTGGTTGGTTACAACATATTTATTTTCGCAGATATGGTATTGCCCGTCCGGGGATTCCTGTACACGGTCACGTGGGATGGTGAAATTATGCGGCAAATAAGTGTACCCGCCGTCTACCCTGGACCGCACCGAAGACCGAGGTATGGCGCGGCAATCTGAACCGCCGCAGCACTTGAATTTGGTCTGTGGGTCAATCTTATCTTCGTACCAATCATGGGCGTTAGCGGCTGTTGCGGCGGCGATACACATCGCCGTGAAGATGAGCCTTCGCATGGCATTCCTCAAGTATCTGGCAGGCGCTGCTCGTTGGGGTTTCCATGTATATTAGCGTTCCATTGAAAATACCATTGGCCTCCGACCGACTTAACGCAGCTCCAGCAAGCGACGCTCGCAACGGAAGACCGCATTGGGTCACGGCAGGACGACACTTGCGCCGACCAAAGGTCAGCTCTGGTCGCTCCGGGTTGGAAACCCGACCGTCTGCTCTGCGCCTAAACTCAGACGTAGAGCGGGCCATTGCGAAATCCCATAAGCGGACACCCGGCTGCAGTGATGACGGTCAGCGTGTGATCGATCGGACAGACAACTAAACAACATCAAAGAGTTATGGGCGCGCGCATGCAAAGCCTGCACACGAAAGTTCTGCTTTCTTTTCCACTTTCGTTCCTGCGACGGCGTCACCGTTTGGCCTTTTCAAACGCTTCTTTGCTGGCGGCCATCGCCGATCCCGCGAGTCTCCGCTCCGGGATATCCACGTTTCGTGGAATGCCAGCACCATGGCCGTCGAAGGAAACGGCAGGTCAGCGGCTTGCGAGGAGTGCACTCCGGAGGCGTTAGCTATTCGGCTCATCCGCCAGCCGCCGAGAGCGGTGGAGTTCCCGATTGCATGGGGCGGGTACAGATCACCGCGAGCGGTAAATGCCAAGCACACAGGCTCAGAGAAGGCCGGACCCGCTTGGGGACGTGGGGTAAGAACGCCTGCGGACGGTCCTGACGGCCGCATCCACATCCGTTTTGCTGTCCCCGAGTTCTTGAAGGACAGCTGCACCCAGGAGAAGGCCGGATTCCGTCGTTTCGGGCATTACGGCTGTCGCGCCTTTCTCAAGCAGCTCTTGCACATGCATGTGGTGACGCGCCCGGACAATCACCGGGAGGTCGGGCAGTTTGCGTCTCAGCGCCGCAAGAACCGATTTGGCTGCCTCGGGGTCGTCCAGAGTGATCACCAGGGCCTTTGCGCTGGCAATTTTCGCGGCGGCCACCATCTCCTCCTGCGAAGCGTTGCCGAAAAAGACCGGTAGACGTTCTTTCCGGGACCGCTCTACATTTTTGGCGTCGAGGTCGACTGCAACCCACCTGTCTCCACGCTCGTCGAGCAATCTGCCGATCACCCGGCCTACCCGCCCGAACCCGGCAATGACGAACGTCCGGACACGGCGGACTGAAGCAACGCAGCATTTTCCACTTTGAGGCGAAATAATTCTCAACTATGGTCCGCCAGGCTTTAGGCATGAGGGGGAATTGCCGATGGTTTTGTCACGCAGGGGTGTCGTGCTCGGCGGCCTGGCGCTGGTCGCGGTGGGTGCAACCAGCAATATTGCTCAAGCCGCGGCGGCAAAATCCTTTTTCGCCGGTACCGCCAGCGACAACAATTTTGTCTATCGCAAGACCAACTTCGCCAAGATCGACAAGAGATGGCATCGCCAGATCGTCAAGTATTTCAGCAGCGAGCCGGTCGGCACCGTCGTGGTCGATACCCGCCACCATTTCCTCTACGTCATCATGGAAAACAAGACCGCCATCCGCTACGGCGTCGGCGTCGGCAAGGACGGCTTCAAATGGTACGGCCGCGCGACGATCGACCGCCGCGCGCTGTGGCCGCAATGGGTCCCACCCCCCGAAATGCGTAAGCGCAGGCCGGACCTACCGCCCATGGTCGCAGGCGGCGCGTCCAACAATCCGCTCGGGCCGCGCGCGCTCTATCTGCACCGCAACGGCGCCGACACCGGCTACCGCCTGCATGGCACGCTGGAGCCATGGAGCATCGGCACCGACGCTTCCAGCGGCTGCATCCGCATGTTCCCGGAAGACATCATCGACCTCTACCAGCGCTGCCCTATCGGCACCGCGGTGCAGGTCCTGCCGCACATCGCCGATCAGGCGCCCGCTTCCACCACTGTCGAATGATTGGCGCCTCATGAACCGCATGATTGAAAACACGCGCCGGCTGCTCGCCGCGGGCCTGCTGGTGCTGGCCGCATCCTGCTCGACCAGCAAGACGCTGGCCCCTTCCACGCCCGACGTCACCAACACCGAGGTTGCCGGCTTCCAGAACGTGCAGCCGGGCAGCGAGGAGGATTTTATCCTCAATGTCGGCCGCCGCACCTATTTCACGCAAGGTTCGGCCGCGCTCGATTCTGTCGCCAAGGCCACCCTCGACACCCAGATCGCCTGGTTAGCAAAGCATCCGCGCTGGCTGCTCAAGCTGCAGGGTTTCGCCGACGATCCCGGCGCAAGTGAAATGGCGCTGTCGCAGCAGCGCGCCGATGCGGTGATGGACTACCTCGCCGCCGGCGGCATAGACCGCAACCGCATGTGGGCCAAGGGCTACGGCAAGGACAGGCTCGTCCGCGAGTGCCCCGACACCGCCTGCAGGTCGCAGAACCGCCGCGTTGTGTCTAATTTGCGCGATGAGAGGGACGAGCCGTAGGGGGCTGCCGTTCTGCTTGTGACCCGAAGCAGAGTCTCACACGCGACGGCGGCATGGCTGCTTTGCGCCTTTGAACGAACCCGCTCGCGGGAGGGGCGCGGGGTTTGAGGCGTGAGCTTCGTTGGCAGCGTCGGTGAGGCTTTAATCGATCAGGGGTGACGGACGGCCATCGGCC